>RFYV01000054.1 GCA_009921265.1 Betaproteobacteria bacterium
AGCGCAGTAATGCGTTAAGCTAACTGATACTAATTGCTCGTGCGGCTTGACCCTATAACTTTGATTCAGCAATGATCAAGGAAGTTATGCCAAGTGACGCATTCAAAATAAAAGCTGATTTGCTCTATGAATTTGTTGTGTTGAATTTATCAACACAGCTAAAAAGTTATGCCTGATGACCATAGCGAAGTGGTACCACTCCTTCCCATCCCGAACAGGACCGTGAAACGCTTCAGCGCCGATGATAGTGCGGATCCCCGTGTGAAAGTAGGACATTGTCAGGCTTTTATAGCCCAGAAAGCCCGTCTCAACAGAGATGGGCTTTTTGTTTTTAGGGGCTACATAAAGTAAAGCCTGTTACAGGTTTTTAATAAAACCATTTTCAATAGACAGTGCATTATTGCTTGCCAGTGAATTAAGAATGTCTTTAAACCAATCAGAATAATCAAGTGTTGGAAAAAAGCAAGTATGAATTTGTAACAGCAATTGATTTCTATAAAGCCATGCATTGAATGCCAAGACAGAAATATGACGCAATTCAAGAAGTTTAAATTTGATCAAAACCTTGGCTGTATAAAGAGCATGTTGTTGCGGGTCAGTAACAAATTGTTTCAGTCGAGTGTAGGCACGATCTAGCGCTTGAGAAAAATTAGCAAAAGGTTTTCCGTGTCCAGGAATAACATATCGTGGTTTGAGAGTGCTTAGCAAATCAAGTGTTTGTTTAACTTCATTAAATGCACTGATTTGATCGAGTTCAGGAAAAACAACACCAAAGCCATTTTCCCAAAGTGCGTCTGCTGAAATAAGAATTTGAAGATCGGGTTCAAAAAAAACAATGGAATCGGGGTCGTGACCAGGTGCAGCGTGAATTTGCCAGGTACGATTGTTTAATTGAATGGATTGACCAGGAAACAACAAAGAGTCAAATTTAAACTCAGGACAAAACTGACCCGTAGATTGATAGTTAAATTGGTCGTAACGCCAATCTTTAACTAAATCAGATAGTCCTGGGGGAATATGTGTTTTACAATTGGGAAAATTTGTTTGTAGGGCGCGATTACCACCGCAGTGATCGCTATGTAAATGGGTATTGAAAATAAAATCAAGAGGTTTGTTTTTTAATGCATGTTGCATCAATGAAACAGTTTGGGATGAGTGAGACCAATAGCCTGTATCAATAACAGCATTACCTTCATCGCCTAATAGTACGATCTGATTGGACGAAAGCCAATCACGTTCGATGACATGGATATCCGTGGGTGGATGAAACTGCATGAGTTAGAAAATTGAAGGAGAATGAAAAATCAATGCGAAGTGCGCAGCTCACGACGCAGAATTTTCCCAACATTTGACTTTGGCAGTTCGTCTCTAAATTCAATATATTTTGGATTCTTATAGGCAGTTAAATTCTCACGGCAATATTTAAAAATATCATCTTCTGTGATGATGGGGTCGCTCTTCACCACAAATAACTTAATCGCCTCTCCAGACTTGGAGTCGGGGATGCCAATGGCAGCGCATTCCAAAACGCCTTGACAAAGCGAGACAACATTTTCAAGTTCATTTGGAAAGACGTTGAAACCGCTCACCAATATCATGTCTTTTTTGCGATCAACAATGGTGATAAAGCCTTGCTTATTCATGAAGCCAATATCGCCTGTTAAAAGATAGCCATCGTTTGTAAAGACATTGACGTTTTCGTGCGGTTGGTTGTAGTAGCCTTCCATCACATTGGGGCCTTTGATACAGATTTCTCCCGTCTGTCCCAAAGGAAGATCTTGACCAGAATCGTCTTTGATTGTCACAAGAATACTGGGCAAGGGTAGGCCAATGGTTCCGCTAAATTGTGATGCGTTCACTGGATTGTTGGTGCCGATTGCACAAGTTTCACTCATGCCCCAGCCTTCAATCATGACAGACCCTGTGATTTTTTCCCAATGCTTGGCGGTTCCAATGGATGCAGCCATTCCACCCGCTTGCGATACGCACATGTTTGAAAAATCAATGGATTTAAATTGTGGGTTTTGAAGCAATGCGTTGAATAAAGTATTGACCGCTGGTAACAAATGAAAGGGTCGACGTTTGAGGATATCGACAAATTTTGGAATATCTCTGGGGTTGGGTATCATTGTAATGTGCGCCCCCCAACGAATGGTTAAAAAACAAAGTGTGAGAGCAAAAATATGATAAAGCGGTAGCGCAGCAACGGTATTGCTTGTTTTAATATCGTGTATACGCGCGAGTGCTGGGGTGAACCAATTTTCGGCTTGCAAAATAGCCGCGATGATGTTGCGATGTGTAAGGATGGCGCCTTTGGATAAGCCAGTGGTGCCGCCTGTGTATTGCAAGAATGCAATGCTTTTGAGGTTGGTTGTTGATGGCTTGAGTCGCAACGACTCGCCTTTGTCGAGTGCATCTTTGAACGAAACGATGTGACGTTGTTTGCCATTGGGTGCGCTGAGGGGCAATTCAAATGCAGGAACCATGCGGGCTAGATGTCGCACAGCAAAGGTGATCCATCGACCATAAAAAAATCCGAGGATGTCGCCCATGGATGCAACAACCACAGTTTGTATTTGGGTTTGGTCTATAACCTCTTCGAGAATATGCGCAAAGTTTTCTAGGATAACGATGGCTGTAGCTTCTGAATCTTTGAGTTGATGCAAGAGTTCGCGTGCGGTGTAAAGTGGGTTGACGTTAACGCAGGTCATGCCTGCGCGCAAGATACCTGACATGGTGATGGGGAACTGAGGAATATTGGGGAGCATAATCGCAACACGCGCATCAGAGGCCAATTTTTTCTCTTGTAACCAGGCACCAAACGCGGTTGAATATTGGTCAAGTTGTCCGTATGTCATCCATCTTTCCATGCAAACGGAAAAAGGACGATCGGCATTTTGTCTAAAGGATTGCTCTAAAAGTTGACTTAAAGATAAGAATGTATCGGGATCGATGTCGTGCGCAACACCCGGTGGATATGAAGAAAGCCAAGGTTTTTGCATCAATAACTCCGATTGAGATTGAAATGTAAGGGGTTGAATAATTTCTGCGAAAATAGATTATGTTTTAATGAACAAGCAATAGTGTCAGTAGGGAATAACCAACGATCTAAATGAGTGCTAAATAAGTACAGAATATGAGTCATCCAAAAAATTCGAATGATCAACGCAGTCTGCTTCAAAAAATTGCTGAATATCTGCATCCTGGACCAGACTCACGCGAAGAATTAATGTCAGTTTTGCTGTCGGCTGAAAATCGAGGACTGATTGGTGTTGAGAGTCGTGGCATGTTGGAGGGTGTGATTCGAATGTCGGATGGCAGTGCGGGTGATGTGATGGTTGCGTCGCCGCGGATGGATATGATTGAAATCAGCGATGCGTTTGAAGAGATGTTGCATCAAGTGATTGATATTGGCCATTCTCGTTATCCCGTGTATGAAAACACAACAGACAATATTATCGGAATATTACATTCCAAAGATTTAATTAAATTGCAACGTGCGCCAGAACTCAACATCCGTACATTGTTGCGTGCTGTTGTATTTGTACCCGAAAGTAAAAACCTTATTGATCTCTTAAGAGAGTTTAGAAGAAATAGAAATCACATGGCGATTGTGATTGATGAGTTTGGTCGAATTGCTGGATTGGTAACGATTGAAGATGTATTGGAAGAAATTGTTGGTGAGATTGAAGATGAATTCGATACCGATCCAGAGTCGGGTGATATCTTTGGTTTGGCCGATCGCACGTATCGTGTCGCAGGGCACACACCACTAGAGCGCGTGAATGAAGCATTTGGGGTCAACTTGGTGAGTGTAGACGGCGAGGACGCTTTTGATACGGTGGGTGGTTTGATTGCCCATGAAATGGGGCATGTGCCTAAACGCGGTGAGCACTATACATTGGCAGGACTTCGCTTTGATGTGATGCACAGCAGAGGTGGATCCGTGAAATGGTTTCGGGTTAAGCAGTTGTTTCCCAAGTGAAGCCCGCATTTTTTTTCGGCGGGCTCATTGCAATTGCAACCGGTTGTTTGCAGGGTTTTTCGATTGCTTGGCCGTGGAGTGGTCAAGCCCTAGCGGCTTTGCAAACATTCTCCTTGCTGATTTTTTTATTAAGCGCTAATCAGCATTCAAGCCTCAAAATTAAAACTGCGTTGGCTTGGTTATTTGCCTGCGCATGGTTGTGTTCAAGTTTTTGGTGGTTGCACATATCGATGCATGTGTACGGTGGTATGCCTTTGCTTTTAGCCGTACTTTGTGTTTTTTTATTGGCTGGGGCATTGAGTATTTATTACGCAGGGGCGATGGCCTTGGCGAGTTGGCTTCAACAAAAAATAAATGCCAGTGTGGCGGCTTCGTTGTTTGCTTTTCCCACTTCTTGGATGTTAGCTGAACTTGCACGCGATAAATGGTTCACTGGCTTTCCATGGGGTGCTGGTGGCTATGCACATATCGATGGCTTGTTATCTGGCTTGGCGCCTTGGGGAGGCGTGTATGTGATGGGTTGGGTGAGTGCGTGGGTGGCGCAGGCGCTCTGTCTCTTCATCTTAAAAACGTGGAAAGATAAACAAGCGATTGGGCAATGGGCGTCTATGTGTGTGAGCGTTATCGCATTGTTGATTTTGCAAATCAATCCTGATCACACGTTTGAATCGAATCGTTTGCCCATTCAAAGTGTGCAATTGGTTCAAGGTCAAGTTTTACAAAATGAAAAATTCAGCAAGCAACGTGATGTTGCCTATCGATGGTATCTGAATCAATTAAAAAACAGTGATGCGCAACTCACGATATTGCCCGAAACGGCTTTGCCGTATTTTGAATCTCAATTGCCGCTCGAGTTGTGGCAGTCGATGTTGGATGAATTAAAAGGCACAAATAA
Source organism: Betaproteobacteria bacterium (assembly GCA_009921265.1). Taxonomy (GTDB): domain Bacteria; phylum Pseudomonadota; class Gammaproteobacteria; order Burkholderiales; family Burkholderiaceae_C; genus Limnohabitans. Next base: position 4,881 of record RFYV01000054.1, read on the forward strand.
ATTATGGATCATGGGTTTGATTTCGGGTTCTGAAAAAGGCTATACCAATACGGCAATTGGAATGCGCGATACATCTGAAAAATTGCGATACGACAAACAACACTTAGTACCGTTTGGAGAATTTTTTCCCAACTTTTTTAAATGGTTCGCGCTTTATTTAAAAATTCCTTTGTCTGATTTTTCGCGCGGTGAAGGCGATATTAAAAATTGGGAATGGGGTTCGCAGCGTTTGGCCATCAATATTTGTTATGAAGATGTTTTTGGTGATGAGTTGGCCCGTCGTTTTGTGCTCAAAGATCAATCGCCACCCACCGCCATGGTGAATATGAGCAATATCGCTTGGTTTGGAAATACGGTTGCCATCGATCAACACTTGAATATTTCGCGCATGCGCAGTTTGGAATTGCAAAGGCCGATGTTGCGAGCAACCAATACGGGCGCGACTGTGGTGATCGACGCCGAGGGTCGTGTGACGCATCGCTTGCCCTATGAGGCAAAAGCTGGACTGATGGCGGAGTTCGTTGGTATTGAAGCAAAACCCAGTTTTTTTGCTTCTTGGGCAGGGCGCTGGGGTTTATGGCCACTTTGGGGCTTGGGTTTGTTGGGATTGTTGGCCTTATGGGCTCAATCTCGGTATCGAGACCGATCATTTGCATAAACCCCTGTGACTCACGTTTAAAATCTATTTTTTACCAAAGTTTGTTTGTCCAGAAATAACGGATACATCCTCACTCCATGCTCACTTTTCAACAAATCATTCTTAAACTCCAAAACTATTGGGATAAGCAGGGTTGTGCTTTGTTGCAACCCTACGATATGGAAGTGGGTGCAGGCACCTCACACACCGCTACTTTTTTGAGAGCGATTGGTCCTGAGCCATGGAGGGCCGCCTATGTGCAACCCAGTCGCAGACCCAAAGACGGTCGTTATGGCGAGAATCCCAATCGATTGCAACACTACTATCAATACCAAGTTGTATTAAAGCCTGCACCTTCTCATATTTTGGAGTTGTATTTGGGCTCATTAGATGCATTGGGCTTTGATTTGAAAAAAAATGATATCCGCTTTGTAGAAGATGATTGGGAAAATCCAACATTAGGCGCGTGGGGCTTGGGATGGGAAGTTTGGCTCAATGGCATGGAGGTTACGCAATTTACATATTTTCAACAAGTGGGTGGTATTGATTGCAAACCCATCACGGGCGAAATCACGTATGGCTTGGAGCGACTGGCCATGTATTTGCAAAATGTCGACAATGTGTACAACCTCAAGTGGACCGATACATTGAGTTATGGCGATGTGTATTTGCAAAACGAAAAAGAACAGTCGGCCTATAACTTCGAACACAGTGATCAAGCTTTTTTGTTTGAAGCATTTAATGCGCACGAAAAGCAAGCCAAATATTTGATGGAGCAGCAATTGGCTTTGCCTGCTTACGAGCAGGTTCTTAAATCGGCGCACACATTTAATTTGTTGGATGCGCGTGGCGCAATCAGCGTTACGGAAAGAGCGGCGTTTATTGGCCGTATACGCAATTTGGCGCGCAGTGTGGCGCAAAGTTATTACGAGAGTCGAGAGCGTTTGGGCTTTCCGATGGCGCCACGCGAGTGGGTAGCGCAAATGAGTAAGAAGGCGGCATGATGACTCAAAACGCCAATTTATTGGTTGAAATTTTTGTTGAAGAGTTGCCGCCCAAAGCGCTCAATCAATTGGGCGAGGCCTTCGCAACGGTGTTGCATCAACACTTAAAAACAATGGGGCTTGCATCGGCCACATCTCAGCTTCAAGTTTTTGCATCCCCACGCAGACTTGCCGCACACATCAGCGATGTGGCCAAGCGTGCCAATGACGTTCAGATCGAACAAAAGCTCATGCCAGTGAGTGTGGGCTTGGATCAATCAGGTTTGGCCACGCCTGCGTTGCAAAAAAAATTACAAGCATTGAGCTTGGATGTGTCGGTGGTGTCACAACTTAAACAAAAAATGGATGGCAAATCACTCACCTTGTTTGTCGATAGTATGGTGAAAGGTGTTGAGCTTCAAATGGGTTTGCAAAAGGCCCTAGAAGAAAGTTTATCTAAATTACCCATCCCGAAGTTGATGACGTATCAGCTGGAAAAAGATTGTGAATTGCCAGGATGGTCGAGTGTTCATTTTGTTCGTCCTGTTCATGGTTTATTGGCGCTACATGGTTCTGATGTGGTTGCGGTTCATGCATTGGGACTTCAAGCCAGTAATACCACACAAGGCCATCGCTTTGAAGCATTAAAGCCAGTGATTGTGATTGAGCACGCAGATGTTTACGTCCAAGTGATGGCGAAAGAGGGCGCTGTGATTGCGAGTTTTGCAAAAAGACGCGAAGAAATTCGAACGCAGTTGGAGATGGCCGCCAAACAAATTGGTGGTGTTAAGCCGATTGATGATGAGGCTTTGCTAAATGAAGTGACCGCGTTGGTGGAGCGACCCAAGGTGATGGTGTGTGGTTTTGAGAAAGAATTTTTGAGTGTGCCGCAAGAGTGTTTGATTTTGACGATGAAGGCCAATCAAAAATATTTTCCTTTACTCGATGAATCGGGGCGATTGACGCATCAGTTTTTAGTGGTGAGCAATATCAATCCGAGCGACCCCAGTGCAGTGATTAGCGGCAATCAGCGCGTGGTGAGGCCTCGTTTGGCGGATGCTCAATTTTTCTTCGATCAAGATCGAAAAAAAACATTGGCCTCGCGTGTGGATGGATTAAAGCAAGTGGTGTATCACAACAAACTCGGTACACAAGGCGACCGCATGTTGCGCGTCAAGGCTCTTGCAACAAAGATTGCCATGATGCTGGGTGAAGATGCAATGGTTGCATCGGTTGAATCTGCTGCGCAATTGGCCAAAACCGATTTGCTCACCGATATGGTGGGCGAATTTCCAGAGTTGCAAGGCATCATGGGCGGCTACTACGCACGACATGATGGTTTGAGTGATTCAGTTGCTTGGGCGATTGAAGACCATTACAAACCGCGCTTTGCTGGAGATGAATTACCCAGACAAACAGTGGGCTTGGTAGTAGCGCTGGCCGATAAGTTGGAGACACTTATTGGCATGTTTGGCATTGGCAGCTTGCCATCGGGTGAAAAAGATCCGTTTGCATTACGAAGACACGCATTGGGTGTGATTCGAATGTTGGTTGAAAAAAATCTCAACTTACCATGGGGTGAGTTATTGCACGAAGCCTATGGCGTATTCGGTCCACTGATCAATTCAGATGAGGCTCAGGTGGTCGCACCCTTGAGAAGTTTTATGGAAGATCGTTTGACGGGTCAGTTGCGTGAACAAGCGTATGGTGCAAAAGAGATTGAAGCGGTGCTTGCATTAAAGCCTGAGTTGTTGTGTGACGTGACCAAGCGACTTTCGGCTGTACGTGCTTTTTCACAATTGCCACAAGCGGCCGCGTTAGCAGCAGCAAACAAAAGAATCGGTAATGTATTAAAAAAGGTAGAAGGTGTAACTGCTGTTGTCAACGAAAAGTTATTTCAAGAGTCTGCAGAAAAAAATCTTTACGCTCAGATGCAATTGATACTGCCTAAGGCCGATGCGTTATTTCAATCGGGTGATTACACGGCTTGTTTGCAAACCTTGGCGGGATTGCGTGAATCAGTAGATGCGTATTTTGATGGTGTGATGGTGAATGCCCCCGAAGAAAATTTGCGCAATAACCGATTGGGACAATTAAAGTTGTTGCACAACAGTATGAATCGTGTGGCTGACTTGTCGTCACTTGCGACATAAATATTTAAAAAGGTTTTGAAGATGTTCACAAAGCTGGTCATTTTGGATCGCGACGGAACGATAAATTACGACAGCGATGATTACATCAAATCGCAAGAAGAGTGGGAGCCCTTGCCTGGATCGGTGGACGCCATTGCAAGACTCAATCACGCAGGCTGGCATGTGGTGGTGGCCACCAATCAATCAGGGCTGGGTCGTGGTTTGTACGACGTTGCAACGCTCAACGCTATGCACGACAAAATGAATCGTTTGCTCGGTCAAGCGGGCGGGCGTGTCGATGCGATTTTCTTTTGCCCCCATACGCCTGAGGAAGCTTGTTCTTGTCGCAAACCGTTGCCGGGTATGTTTGAACAAATCAGCGAGCGTTATGGGATGTCTCTCAAGGGAGTGCCGATGGTGGGCGATTCTTTGGTTGATATGCAAGCGGCTGCTGCCGCTCAGTGTGAACCTCATTTGGTGTTGACTGGTAAAGGCGAGCAGTGGCGCGGTCGTCCATTGTCGGAGGCGTATCCGAGTCACACGCGTATTCATGACGATTTGTCTGCGTTTGTTGACAATCTGGTGGGTGCGCACAATGAACCCCAACTCTTTAGACAACCGAGCCGAAATATATGAGATTCGTGATGTCAGTCTTGCATCTCATTTGGATGACGCTGACAGTTGTGCCTTATGCGCTTTATTTATTGAGTGCCGCGTTGCTTGGTGCTTCGAGTGACACTTTATACAAAGTAGCCAAGGCATGGCTCACTGTTTGTATTTCGAGTGCGCGTTTGATGTTAGATATTCAATATCGCATTCAAGGTTTTGAAAATTTGCCAATTGAGTCGACAAGTCCTGCAATTCTTTTGGTAAAACATCAGTCGACGTACGAAACTTTTTTATTGCCAGCGATCATGCCGCATCCCTTGGCTTATGTTTTTAAAAAAGAATTGTTGTCGATTCCGTTTTTTGGTTGGTCGATTGGGCGTTTGGCGATGATTCATATTGATCGTAAAGAAAAAGCGCAAGCTTTTAACAAGGTGGTGACACAAGGCAAAGCATTGTTAGATCAAGGAATTTGGGTGATTATGTTTCCTGAAGGCACTCGCATTGATCGCGGACAAAAAGGGATTTATAAAACAGGTGGAACACGTTTGGCGATTGAGACGGGCGTACCTGTGATTCCTATCGCGATTACATCGGCCAAATGCTGGCCTCGCAAAGCGTTTGTCAAACAATCCGGTATTGTTGATGTTTCAATTGGTAAACCCATCCCCAGTTTGAATCGACAGCCTGAAGAATTCATGCGAGAGGTTGAGACTTGGATTGAGTCAGAGATGCATCGTTTGGATGCGCAAGCTTATTTGTCGAGTTCCTAATTTGTAGATATGAAAAAGCTGGTTCAACTTGTTCTCGATATGTTTGATTCGCGACCTGTTGTCGGGCAGTATCAGCATCCGAGAGCCAATCGATCATTAAAAATTGCCAACACTGTTGTTGCCTACGAGTTTAAGCGATCGCGAAGAAAAACAATTGGCATGTTGGTGGGTGTCGACGGTCTTGAGGTGCGTGCACCGCGTTGGGTTCGTATTCAAGAGGTCGAATCGACTTTGCATGAGAAAGCCGATTGGATTATTCGCAAACTTTCTGAAATGCAAGTGCGCGAAAAAAAATTGGCGGCCAATACCATCCAATGGTGCGAAGGTGCGGTGATTCCCTACATGGGTGATACATTGGTGATCGCCTTAGACCCCACGCATGAACATCAAAAGCCGAATGCAAAATTACAAACGGTCAAAGAAGCAAGCGACGGATCGCGTCAACATATTTTGTATATTGGTTTGCCGCATGCCGCTTCATCCGAGCAATTGCGTGACGCAACGCAAGCTTGGTTGATGAAACAAGCCAAGCAAATATTTACCGAGCGATTGAATCACTTTGCGCCGCTATTAGGTGTGCAATGGACGCGATTGTCTTTGAGCAATGCCAATACACGTTGGGGCAGTGCGAGTGCTGGTGGCTCTATTCGCCTCAGTTGGCGCTTGATCCATTTCAAAATCGACGTGATCGATTATGTGGTGGCGCACGAGTTGAGTCACTTACAAGTGATGGATCACAGCGCAAGGTTTTGGGATACGGTTGAAACTGTGATTCCAGATTATGTGAATCGACGCATGCAACTCAAGGACGAGTCGATCCCACGCTGGCGCTAAACAGATATACGCCTTGATCGTTTTTGTGGCGCGTGAGTTGTCCTTGTCGCCACAGCATATGAATGTGTGCAATGGATTCACCCAACGCAAATGTCGTTTGATGGGTGTCGAGTTTTCGTGGAAACATGATGTCCATGATTTCTTTGGCGTGACACGGTTTTTGGGTGCACGCACTCATCACTTCGGCTAAACGTTCGGCGTGGTGTTCTTGTAATTGTTCGATGCGTCTGTGAATGCCCACGAATGGTCTGCCGTGTGAAGGCAAGACCAAGGTATCTTGGTGCAATGGTAAATATTTGAGCAATGAATCTAAAAACAATTGCAAAGGATTGGACTCGGGCTCAAACTCAAACACGCTGATGTTGGTGGTGATGCGTGGCAAGATCATGTCGCCGCTAATGAGTACGTTGAGAGACGAGCAACTCAGCGCCATGTGTTCAGGTGCATGGCCATAGCCACTGATGCATTGCCAATAGTGTGCGCCGATCTTGATGGTCTGACCATCCATGAGTCGATGCATTTGACGCGGAACGGAGGGTACTAAATTTTTAAAATAATGATGCCGATTGCGAATTTCTTGAATCGTTTGAGGGTTATCGAGTCCGTGAGACAAGAAAAAGTTGGCAACTGCTTCACCGCCATGACCTTCGGTGTTCATAACTTGAACGCGCGCCATATAAAAATCGGAATAACTGATCCACAAGGGCGCCTTCCAGCGCTCGCATAACCAATGCGCCAAGCCGATGTGATCGGGATGCATATGGGTGACCACCACGCGCAAAATGGGTTTGTTTTCTAATAAATGGGCAAATATAAATTCCCATTGCTCGCGAGAACTAGGCGCGTCGATGCAGCAATCGACCGCTGTCCAACCTTGAACGCCGTCAATTTCGTCACGCAAAAGCCATAAATTGATGTGATCAAGCGAAAAAGGCAGGCCCATGCGGATCCAATATACCCCTGGGGCTACCTCGAGGATTTGATCTTTGCGGGCTAAAGTATCCCCGTGGGGGTATTGGAGTTCTTGCTCAAGCAGATTCATCGGCTTATTTTCCTTCATAATTGACGTTTACGTAAACGTAACATGTCAACATGGCGACCACTTTCACCATCAGCGAATTAGCCAAGGAATTTGACCTGACCACTAGGGCGATTCGGTTTTATGAAGATATGGGTTTGATTTCACCCAGTCGAAATGAACCGGGGGGACGAGTTCGAGTCTATACCAACCGTGATCGAACGCGATTGCGCTTAACTTTGCGCGCCAAACGTTTGGGCTTGTCGTTAACTGAAGCCAAAGACATCATTGATATGTATGACTCGCCCCGAGATACGTCGGCGCAGTTGAATAAATTCATCGATGTGCTGTCGGTCCATCGCAAACAACTTGAAATTCAATTACAAGAAATACAGGCCAATTTGGTCGAAGTCAAACAGCATGAACGCGAAGCGCGTGCATTACTCAATAAAAATACAAAGGTTCGAGTATGAATCAAACCGCACAAGAATTAACGACTCGCATTCAACAAAGTTTTGATCGGCAAGGTTTGCTCAAGCATTGGGGTGCAAAACTCATGAGCGTTCGCGAGGGGGAAGTGGTGATTGCATTGCCTTACAGCGAAAAAATCACGCAACAGCAAGGCGGATTTCATGGCGGCGCAATGGGAGCAATTGCCGATGTGGCTGCGGGATATGCAGGTTTATCGGTCGCACCTGAGGGAATGGAGGTGACGACGGTTGAATACAAAATTAATTTTTTGGCAGCATTTGAAAGCGGACAATTACAGGCCAAGGGCGAAGTGGTTAAGCGCGGGAAAAGATTAATCATCACCAAGGCCATCGTGACGCACATTGCAGAAGACGGAAAAGTATCCGACTGTGCCTTGTTGCAACAAACTTTGATACCCGTTGCAAAAACTTACGAGTAAAAAAATCATGATGACATTACCAGGTTTGAATTTTCAGTTGGGCGAAGACATCGATGCTTTGCGTGAAGCCGTTCGTGATTTTGCGCAGGACCAAATTGCACCGCGTGCCGCAGAGATCGATAAGACCGACCAATTCCCGATGGACCTGTGGCAAAAAATGGGTAGCTTGGGCGTGTTGGGCATCACTGTGCCCGAGGTGCATGGCGGCGCCAACATGGGTTACTTGGCGCACATGGTAGCGATGGAAGAAATCTCGCGTGCATCGGCCAGTGTCGGCTTGAGTTACGGCGCACACAGTAATTTATGCGTGAACCAAATTAATCGCAATGGAAGCGAGCAACAAAAGAAAAAATATTTGCCCAAATTAATTTCGGGAGAGCATGTCGGCGCGTTGGCAATGAGTGAGCTCAATGCAGGATCTGACGTCATCAGTATGAAACTCAAAGCGCAAGACAAAGGCGGCTTTTTCTTGCTCAATGGAAACAAAATGTGGATCACCAACGGGCCTGATGCGGACACTTTGGTGGTCTATGCTAAAACCGAACCCGAACTCGGCGTGCGAGGTGTCACTGCTTTTTTAATTGAAAAAAGCATGAAGGGATTTTCAGTTGCGCAAAAATTAGATAAGTTGGGAATGAGAGGCAGTCACACAGGCGAATTGGTATTTAATAATGTGGAAGTGCCCGAAGAAAATATTTTAGGTGGAGTTAACAATGGCGCCAAGGTCTTGATGAGCGGATTGGACTATGAGCGCGCGGTGTTGGCTGCGGGTCCTATTGGCATCATGCAATCTGTGATGGACAACGTTGTGCCCTATATTCATGATCGAAAACAATTTGGACAAAGTATTGGTGAGTTCCAATTGATACAAGGCAAAGTGGCCGATATGTACACGGTCTTGCAAGCAGGTCGCAGTTATTGCTACACAGTTGGGAAAAATTTAGATTTGCTAGGCAAAACCCATGTGCGACAGGTAAGAAAAGATTGTGCATCGGTGATTTTGTGGTGCGCAGAAAAAGCCACGTGGATGGCGGGTGAGGGCGTGCAAATTTTTGGCGGAAATGGCTACATCAATGAATATCCGTTAGGACGGTTATGGCGCGATGCAAAGCTGTATGAAATTGGCGCAGGCACGTCAGAAATCAGACGCATGCTCATTGGTAGAGAACTATTTGCAGAAACATCTTAAAGGGCAACAATGGCGGAACAACTGAAACATTTATTTGACAATAACCGTGCGTGGGCAGCGCGTATGGAACTTGAAACGCCTGGGTTTTTTAATACCTTGGCCAATCTACAAACGCCCAAATATTTGTGGATTGGATGTTCAGATAGTCGCGTACCTGCCAATCAAATCACGGGACTTGACCCTGGTGAAGTGTTTGTTCATCGCAATGTAGCCAACATCGTGGTTCATTCGGATTTAAACGCTTTATCGGTGATTCAATATGCTGTTGATAGCTTGAAGGTTGAGCACATCATGGTGGTGGGTCATTACGGTTGCGGTGGTGTATTGGCCGCAACAAGAGGTATGAGAATTGGATTGGCTGACAACTGGTTGAGACACGTGCAAGACGTGCGCTTGCGTCATCGCCAACGACTCAATCATTTGCCGCAGGCTGATCTTGAAAACACCATGTGTGAAATGAATGTGATTGAGCAAGTGGGCAATGTTGCTTTATCCAATGTGATGCAAGACGCTTGGAGTCGTGGGCAAAAAGTAGTGGTGCACGGCTGGATTTATGGATTGAACGATGGCCTGCTTAAAGATTTAGACGTATCGATGAGTGGTTCGCACGAGGTGGTCGATGTGTTTAGACGCGCATTCAAAAAATACCCGCGAGGGACCTAGAAAAAATGTTAATCGGTCGTTTGGATCATCCTGTAGCCTATGACATTGCCAAAGCAATGATCAGTGGATTCAATCGACACTTTCAGTTTTTTCGTGCGGAGTCTGCGCGCGCAAAGCATCGATTTGAAACACAAGATTGGCGCACGCAACAGTCTGCTCAAAAAGAGCGGATTGCCTTTTATGATTTAAGGGTGGATGAGTGCGGGTCGCGTTTGAGCAAAGAATTCAACGCGCAAATGTTGGAATTGAACATTTGGCAACAGGTCAAACTGCATTACATCGGCATGATGGTCGATCATCACCAACCCGAGTTGGCTGAAACTTTTTTTAACTCTGTTGTTACCAAGCTCATTGCTCGCAGTTATTTTAAAATCGAATTTATTTTTTTAAGACCTGCAGTCAGCACTGAGTACATTGAAAACAGCGAAGATCAAACAAAGCCCACCTATCGAGCTTGGTATCCTAAAGAAGAAAATTTAAAAGACATCCTGAAAGATTTAATCCTCAGCTACGAGTTGCGATGTGAGTTTGAAGACCTAGAAAGAGATGTGCAAGCAGTTTGTAATGCGATGCAGGGCAAGCTGGGAAACATTGATACACAAGTTAATTTTCAGTTGCAAGCGCTGTCGAGTTTATTTTTTCGCAACAAAGGTGCCTATTTGGTGGGTAAACTCATCAATGGATTTCAAGAGTTTGGATTTGCATTACCCATTTTATTTACAGGTCAAAATCAATTGATGATTGATGCGGCGCTGTTTGGCGAAGACGATTTATTAATTTTGTTTAGTTTTTCTCGAGCCTACTTTATGGTCGATATGGAAATACCATCAGCTTATGTGCGGTTCTTGAGTGGCATGATGCCGCACAAACCGCAAGGCGAACTGTATAACGCATTGGGTCTGACCAAGCAGGGTAAAAATTTGTTTTATAGAGATTTTTTATCGCACCTGCAACACAGCACCGATGGCTTCAGAATTTCACTAGGCATCAAAGGCATGGTAATGTTGGTATTTGACTTGCCGTCGTTCCCGTATGTATTTAAGGACATTAAAGATTTTTATCCGCCACCCAAGGAAACTTCGAGCGAACAAATCAAAGCTAAATATTTATTGGTCAAACAACACGATCGTGTGGGGCGAATGGCCGACACCTTGGATTACAGTAATGTGGCTTTTCCAAAAGATCGCTTTGATCCAGAGTTGATTGCAGAAATTCAACATCACGCGCCGAATCAAATTGAAATATTAGATTTGGATGGCGATGGCGAAGAAGAAGTCGTGATCAAGCATGTTTATATTGAGAGACGCATGACGCCTTTGAATATTTATTTGCAAACGCAACTGATCAACAAAACATCAATTGCATTGAAAAATTTTGAAAATGCGATTCAAGAATACGGAAATGCAAGCAAAGACATGGTGGCGGCGAATATTTTTCCTGGCGACATGTTGTGGAAGAATTTTGGCATGACGCGTCACGGCCGTGCTGTGTTTTATGATTACGACGAAATTGAATACATCACCGATTGCAACTTTCGGCGTGTGCCACAAGCACGCAATGAAGAGGAAGAATTGTCGGGCGAGATTTGGTATTCGGTGGGTCCGCGCGATGTGTTCCCTGAAACTTTTGCGCCTTTTTTACTGGGTCATGGTGCCATGCGCGAAGTTTTTATGCGTCATCATGCAGATTTGTTGGATGTGCAATTTTGGCAATCAAACAAAGAAAAAATCATGACGGGTTATGTGCACGATGTGTATCCCTACGATGTTAAAAAAAGATTAATCAATCAACGTTTAGAACAAGGAGTGAGTCATGTCTGATCCCGTTGTGATTGTGAGCGCCGTCAGAACCCCACTGGGTAGTTTCCAAGGCGATTTTTTTTCGCTTGCTGCGCATGACTTGGGTGCGGTTGTGGTGCGTGCCGCCGTTGAGCGAGCGGGTATTGATTCAAAACTTATCACTGAAGTGTTATTGGGTAATTGTTTGATGGCGGGACAAGGACAAGCGCCCGCGCGACAAGCCGCTCTCAAAGGTGGATTGCCGATGAGTGCAGGAGCCGTGACGCTTTCAAAAATGTGTGGATCAGGTATGCGTGCCGCAATGTTTGCACACGATATGTTGATCGCTGGATCTCACGACGTGGTGATGGCCGGTGGCATGGAGAGTATGACCAATGCACCTTATTTGATGCTCAAAGGCAGAAGCGGGTATCGCATGGGGCACGATCGCATCTTTGATCACATGATGCTGGATGGTTTAGAAGATGCCTATCAACCTGGAAGAAGCATGGGAACTTTTGGCGAAGATTGCGCTGCCAAGTATAGTTTCACGCGTGAACAACAAGATGAATTTGCAATTGCCAGTGTGCAACGCGCTAAGCATGCTGCGCAATCGGGCGCATTTGATGCTGAGATTGCATCCGTTACTGTGAAAGATCGTGCGGGTGAGCGCGTAGTGTCTATCGATGAAGGCCCCAATAAGGTCAAGCTCGATAAGGTCACATCGCTCAAACCTGCATTTAAAAAAGACGGAACCATCACGGCTGCATCAAGTTCATCAATCAATGATGGTGCTGCCACTTTGATATTGATGCGTCAAAGCAATGCCAAAGCGTTGGGTTGCAAAGTGCTGGCCACGATTGTGGCGCACGCAACGCACGCGCAAGAGCCCGAATGGTTTTCAACGGCGCCCGTGGGTGCAACACAAAAAGTATTGAGCAAAGCCAATTGGAAAGTTCAAGACGTGCAACTGTGGGAGATTAATGAGGCCTTTGCTGTTGTCCCCATGGCTTTAATGAAAGAGCTAAACGTGTCTCACGACAAAGTGAATGTGAATGGTGGTGCATGTGCATTAGGCCATCCGATTGGCGCATCAGGTGCGCGCATTATGGTGACGTTGATTCATGCGCTCAAAGCAAGAGGATTACAAAAAGGAATTGCAACGTTGTGTATTGGCGGCGGCGAGGCCACTGCGGTTGCATTGCAAATTGAATGACCCTATGAAATTTGAAGCTATTCTTTTTGATTGCGACGGTGTACTCGTTGACAGCGAACCCATCACCAACGGTGTTCTGCGTGAGATGTTGGTAGAAGAGGGGTGGTCGATTTCAAAAGAGGAATGTGAAGCGATATTCATTGGTCATACCGTGCGTGAACTCAGCGGTTTGATTAAAGAAAAAACAGGCAAACCATGGCGTGATGAATGGTTGCAACAGTTTTATAAAAGACGCAACGATGCCTTGGATCAATATTTGCAAATCATGCCTGGTGCCTTGCAAGCGGTTGAATCTGCGCAGCAATACACGGGCAATCAAATTGCATGTGCATCGGGCGCCGATCGATTCAAGATTGAATTGCAATTGCAAAAAGTTGGCTTGTACGCGCCTTTTCAAAATCGAATATTCAGCGGCCATGAAATGCCTAAGTCCAAGCCTGCGCCCGATGTGTATCTCGCAGCCATGAGGCACTTAAATACCAAGCCCAATCAATGTTTGGTGATTGAGGACACGGGGCCTGGTGCAACGGCTGGCATTGCCGCAGGCGCTACGGTTTGGGGTTTATGCCCATTTGGTGATGGGCGTGCATTTAAAAATTTAAATATTGATTGTGTTTTTAAAAGCATGCACGATTTACCCATTTTGTTGCAACAGCATGGGACAAGCTCCATGAGAAAAGGTTTGATATGACTGCAATCCAAACGCAATTGCAAAGCAGGTCGGCAGATTTTTTGGCCAATGTCAATGCCATGCGCGCATTGGTGGATGATTTAAAAACGCATATTGAAAAAATCTCTCAAGGTGGCGGCGACGCGGCACGCGCAAAACATGTGGCGCGAGGAAAGTTGTTGCCGCGTGAGCGTGTTCAGTTGTTGTTAGACCCTGGATCGCCTTTTTTAGAAATCGCACCCTTGGCCGCTCTTCATATGTACAAAGACGACGCGCCCAGTGCAGGCATCATTGCGGGCATTGGTCGCATCAGTGGTATCGATTGCATGGTGGTTTGCAATGACGCAACCGTCAAAGGCGGCACGTATTACCCGATGACGGTTAAAAAACATTTGCGTGCGCAAGAAATTGCGCAGCACAATCATTTGCCATGTGTGTACTTGGTTGATTCGGGTGGCGCCAACTTGCCCAATCAAGATGATGTATTTCCTGATCGTGATCACTTTGGTCGAATCTTTTTTAATCAAGCCAATATGAGTGCCATGGGCATTTCACAAATTGCAGTGGTGATGGGCAGTTGCACTGCAGGCGGCGCATACGTGCCTGCCATGAGCGATGAAACCATCATTGTGCAAAATCAAGGAACTATTTTTTTGGGTGGCCCACCGTTAGTAAAAGCGGCGATTGGTGAAATTGTTTCTGCAGAAGAGTTGGGCGGCGGTGATGTTCATACCAGACTATCGGGTGTGGCCGATCATTTGGCGATTGATGATGCGCATGCGTTGTCGTTGGCGCGTCAATGCGTGGCCAATTTGAATCGACAGATTGAATCATCGGTTGTTTGCAAGCCTGCTTTGCCACCGCGCTATGACGAACAAGAATTGTACGGCGTGATTCCAACAGATGCACGTAAACCTTTTGATGTGCGCGAAATCATTGCGCGTATTGTTGATGATTCGGTATTGGATGAATTCAAGGCGCGCTTTGGTGCCACCTTGGTATGTGGGTTCGCACATATCGAAGGAATGCCAGTGGGTATCGTTGCTAACAATGGAATTTTATTCAGTGAATCTGCAGCCAAGGGCGCGCATTTTATTGAGTTGTGTTGTCAGCGAAAAATTCCCTTGGTTTTTTTACAAAACATCACAGGTTTTATGGTGGGCAAAAAATACGAGAACGAAGGTATTGCAAGACATGGCGCGAAAATGGTGACCGCGGTGTCATGCGCGCAAGTGCCCAAGTTCACCATCATCATTGGGGGCAGTTATGGCGCAGGAAACTACGGTATGTGCGGACGCGCATTCAATCCTCGATTTTTATGGATGTGGCCTAACGCGCGTATTTGCGTGATGGGTGGTGAGCAAGCTGCCAGTGTGTTGGCAAGCGTTAGGCGCGACGCCATCGAAGCCAAGGGTGGTTCTTGGAGTGCTGAAGAAGAAAAGCAATTCAAACAACCGTTGCTCGATCAATTTGCCCATCAATCGCATCCCTATTACGCCAGTGCAAGAATATGGGACGATGGGGTGATTGATCCAGCCGATACGCGTCGCGTACTCGCCTTGGGATTGAGTGCCAGTTTGAATGCCCCGATCAACGACACCCGCTTTGGTGTTTTTAGGATGTAAATCATGCAACATATTTATCACTTGCCCGAACACACCACATTGCAAGATCAGATTGCTAAATTCATTGAGCGCGAAGTAGAGCCGTTTGGCATGCAATGGGAGAAGCAAGGTTATGTGCCTCGCGATGTTTTAAAAAAAATGGGCCAAGCCGGTTTCTTTGGCTTGATGTATGAAGAAGATTATGGTGGCGCGCAAGCCGATGCGCTCACCAATTTAGTTTTTGCCGAAGCCTTGTCGCAATCAACGTTTGCAGGTTTTGTGATTACGGTGCTGGTGCACACCGATATGGCGAGTCCTCATTTGCATCACGCGGGCAATGCGCAACAAAAAGCCAAGTACATGCCAGGCATTATTTCGGGCGAGACCATCACCGCTGTGGGCATCACCGAACCAGGTGCAGGCTCCGACGTTGCGGGCATTCGCACAACGGCCAAGCGCGATGGGGACGGATGGGTACTCAACGGCAGCAAAATATTTATTACCAACGGTGTGCATGCCAATTTGTATTTCATAGCGGCCAAAACAGGGCCTGGTCGTCATCAGATGTCGATGTTTATTGTTGAAAAAGGAGCGCCAGGCTTTACTGTGGGGCGTTCGTTAGATAAAACGGGATGGCTCAGCTCGGATACAGCCGAATTGGTTTTAGACAATGTCAGGTTGAGTGACGATGCCTTGCTGGGTGAGCAAGACAAAGGTTTTTATTCGGTGATGAAAAATTTTCAAACCGAACGCATTGCATTAGGCGCCATGGCTGTCGGTCATTGCATGAAAGCCTTGCAGCTCACTTTAGATTATGTGAGACAACGACAAGCATTTGGAAAAAGTTTGTGGGATCAACAAACCATTCGTCAGCGTTTATCAATGATGGATGCCAAGACACGCGCTGCTCGTCAATTCACCTATCACTGCGCGTGGTCTGTGACGCAAGGGCATGACATTGTTCAAGAAGTGTCGATGCTAAAAGCCCTAACGGGTGAGTTGGTCAATGAGGTGGTGTCTATCTGTCAACAATTTCATGGCGGTATGGGCTATATGAGAGAAGCACCGATTGAACGATTGTGGCGCGATGCGCGTGTGTTGGCCATTGGTGGTGGTGCAACTGAGGTTATGTTGGAAGAAGTCGCCAAGCGTTATTAAAAAAGCTGTTCATAAAAAAGTTAATCCATGAAAACACAAACCATTGAGATTCGTCAAAGCAATGCTTATTGCACACAAGTGTGGCTCAATCGCCCCGATGTGCGCAATGCTTTCAATGATCAATTGATTGCTGAACTCACGCAAGCGTTTCAACAGATCGCAAAAGATCCACTAGTGCGCGTGGTTGTATTGGCGGCGCACGGTAAAGCATTCTGTGCAGGCGCAGATCTCAATTGGATGCGCGACATTGAGGGTTATTCGTGGGAAGAAAATAAAGCCGATGCGCAAGCCTTGGCCGATATGCTGTGGACCTTAGACCAATGCCCCGTACCCATTGTGGGTCGATTGCA
>RFYV01000055.1 GCA_009921265.1 Betaproteobacteria bacterium
TCATGGGATTTTTTCTTTATTTCATTGTGGTCAGTGCTCGTCAATTCATCACACCTTGGCATGCGGCTGTTCAAAATAAACCATAATACATGAACCAACTTCCTTTTTTTGCCATCGATGCAGTGACCAACATTTGGACGGCGCAAGCGCTCAGCAATCGTCCTGATCGCCGTGCTTTCTATCAAAAGATGCGCGTCCCCACCGAACTTTACGAGGGTATATCGCTGGAGACCATGCTAGAGCGCATGGATCGAGCGCACATTGACAGAGCCATGCTCATTGCAGCGAAAGTGGGCGATAAAAATCATGCGGCTTGCTACCACGTTCCTTATGAGTTGGTGTACGAGGCGATTCAAAAATACCCAGATCGCTTCTATGGTTTAGCAGGACTAGACCCCACCGAAGGTATGCATGGTGTGAGAGAGCTTGAAAAAGCAGTCAAAGAATATGGTTTTATCGGCGCACATTTTTACCCACATTGGTTTGAGCTTGAGCCCGATCATGCACGTTGGTATCCCTTTTATGCCAAATGTGTTGAGCTCAACATACCCGTGCAAATGCAAGTAGGTCAATCCATGATTTACGATCCACGATACCCACGACGAAGTGTGGGGCGCCCCATTACCTTGGACAGCGTTGCATGCGATTTTCCCGAGCTCAAATTGATCGGTATTCATGTGGGTATTCCATGGACAGATGAAATGATTGCGATGGCTTGGAAGCATCCCAATGTATTCATTGGTTGTGATGCTCACAGTCCTGCTTATTGGCCCTCCTCATTTTTAAAATACATCAATTCTTATGGGCAAGATAAAGTGATATTTGGCACTGATTTTCCCATTCTCAGATTCGATCAAACGATTGAGCAAATTCAAAATTTAAATTTCAAACCGACTGTATTAAAAAAACTTTTACGTGATAACGCGATCAAAGTGTATGGTCTAAAAATTGATTAAACATGGAACATAATTTGGCCGATGGTCTGGCATTCAATGCCAAAAGTCGATCCAGTCATAACGCATTGATTGACGCACGTGAGAGTCTCACCTACGCACAACTCGATGCACGCGTTTCTTTATTCGCTCAACATTTGCTCCAACGTTATCCAACGCCAGGCGCCATCATTGGTATTTGTTTGGAAGATCACGCGGACCATGTCGCGGCCATGTATGCATGCATGCGTGCTGGTTTGGTTTTCTTGCCCGTCGATTGGCATTGGACTGCACACGAGAGAGAGGCCGTCATTAGTCACTTTAGTGCGGTATGTGTGATCACAGAAAAAGACATACCCATTTCGTCTTGCCCTTCCATCTCGTGCGATTTATTACACCAACCCATTGATGTCAACCAATGTTTGGCATGGCCTGTCACCAGTCTTGATACTGATTTGCTCATTTCATTATCTTCAGGCACCACCGGTAGACCCAAAGGTCCATTGATTTCTCACCGTCACTTTTTGCGACGATTTTGGACGCATTGGATTAACTTGGGACTCAATGCCAATAGTCGGTACATCTGTGGCACGCCACTTTATTTTGGAGGAGGGCGCACCTTCACCCTATCGGTCATTTTTAGTGGTGGTACCGTCATCTTAAAACCACCGCCTTTTCAGCCGCAAGAATTGGCGCAATTGGTTCAATTGACACAAGCCAATGCTCTTTTTTTGGTGCCAACGCAATTGAGACGATTGTTGGCGAGTGATTCGCTTGTTCAATCAGCTTTCCACTCACTTCAATTGCTATTGTCTTCAGGCGCACCGCTCACACCATCAGAGCGCATGCAAATCAAATCACAATTGTGCGCGCGTTTTTTTGAATACTACGCCTGTACTGAGGGCGGCGGCGTTACACTGTCAACACCAGAGGATTTTGATGTGCATTTGACCTCTGTTGGACGCCCAGTGTTTGGGGTTGAAATATCAATTGTTGATGACAACGATGTGGTGCTTGGCGCTGGGGAGGTGGGCTACCTGCGCTTCAAAGGACCTGGTGTTGCCACCTCTTTTTATGAAGACCCAGAAGAATCAAAAAAATCGTTCAAAGAAGGTTGGTTTTATCCTGGGGATATGGCTGTTCTTGATGAGCAAGGCTATGTTTTTTTAAGAGGGCGATCCAAAGACATCATCATTCGGGGAGGGCTTAACATTTACCCCAATGAAATTGAGGATGTTTTGAAGCAACTGGTTGACATCGATGAGTGCGCTGTCTTTGGTGTTCCCGACGAACAACTGGGCGAATGCGTTGCATGTGCATGGGTCTCGCACTCATCCATTTTCAAGGAAGAACTCATTGAACATTGCAAAAAGTATTTGTCCATTTACAAAATTCCACAACGCTGGATGAACGTGAACACAATGCCCAGAAACAGCAGTGGGAAAATTGTTAAAAATCAACTCAAGCAGATGCTGTTAAAGCAGGTAATTAAATCATGAAAATAGTTGAAGTAATCGATTTGCATGCCAATGCTGGTTGGAGAAATGTTTCATTTTTAAAAATAACGGCTGATAATGGATTGGTGGGTTGGTCAGAATTTTATGAAGGAAGAACTACACCAGGCTTGACGCAAGTGATTCAAAAGTTATCGAAAAACATCATTAACCTGGATCCAAGAAATATTTCGAATATCCGTCATTCGCTTGAAGCACTTTTAAGGTTAACTCCTGGTGGAATATCTGCACAGGCAATTGCTGCTATAGAAAATGCCTGTATTGATTTAAAAGCAAAAAACTTATCGATACCGGTTTATGAACTTTTAGGTGGCGCTTTTCGTCAAAAATTACCTGTATATTGGTCTCACTGCGGTACAAACCGAGTCAGGTACGAGAAGTACTTGTGTCATGGTGGAGTGCCTCTGATTCGAAATCTTGATGACGTAGTTCAATTAGGCAAAGAGGTTAGGAGCAAAGGATTTAGTCATTTAAAAACTAATATTATTTTGTTTGATGAAAAATTCCCAAGAGTTTATCTTGCTGGTTTTAGCCCTTCAGAAAAAGGATTTCCTGAGTTGAATTTAAGCGCCAAAATTTTAGACGGAATTACAGATCTAATGAGTGCATTTCAACAAGGAGCGGGTGACGATGTTGGTTTAATGCTCGACCTGAATTACAACTTCACCATAGAAGGAGTTAGAAAGATTTCTAAAGCGTTAGAAAAATTTAATTTGACTTGGTTGGAGTTTGACAATCAATCTCCTGATGCTGTGAAACTGATTAGAAATAATTCATCAACACCCGTTGCTTCATTGGAGACTATTTACGGTTCAAAAAATTTCTTACCATTTTTGCTAAGTAGTTCAGTTGATACGGCAATCATTGATGTGCAATGGAACGGTATCGTTGAGTCAATCAAAATGGCTCATTTAGCTGAAGTTCATAATGTGAATGTAGCCGCACATAATTACCATGGGTATTTGTCATCCATGATCGGCGCGCACTTTTGTGCTGCAATTCCAAATTTCAAAGTGATGGAGTTTGTGATTGATGAAGTGTCTTGGATGAAAGATTTTTTTACATCGTCAGTTGTTTTTGATAATCAAGAATTTGTATTGTCGGATGCGCCGGGTTGGGGTTGCGATGTGAATGAATTAGCGTTAAAAGAACACCCAATTCGTTAAATATTCGTACTAGCTATTGGATTGACTGATTTTTAAAAAACCTATAGGATGGATTTCTATACTTAGTTGTACGAGGAGACGATGCTTATGTTGAAAAGAATTCACGTGAAGAACTTGATTCAATTGCTTTTAACCAGCATGAGTCTGACGCTATGCACATTGGCTTTTGCTCAAAATGAATGGCCATCCAAATCACTTCGTTTAATTGTTCCATTTCCACCAGGAGGTGTCACCGATATTGTTGCCCGAGCAGTAGCGATCAAGTTATCTCAAGAATTGGGGCAACAAGTTGTTGTCGATAACCGTGCGGGTGCCAGTGGAGCAATTGGCGCCGAGATGGGGGCTAAGGCTGCACCTGATGGGTATACGCTGGTGATGGGAAATATCAGTACGTTAGCTATTAACCCAGCGACGATGGCCAAACTGGGGTATGACCCCGTTCAAAATTTTGATCCAGTGAGTATGGTTGCTATACAGCCTTTACTCATTGGAATTCACCCCTCCGTTCCAGCCAAATCGTTATCCGAAT
Source organism: Betaproteobacteria bacterium (assembly GCA_009921265.1). GTDB lineage: Bacteria > Pseudomonadota > Gammaproteobacteria > Burkholderiales > Burkholderiaceae_C > Limnohabitans. The sequence continues at coordinate 4,142 of RFYV01000055.1, forward strand.
TGATTCAACTAGCAAAAAATCAACCTGGTCAACTCAGTTATGGAACAGCGGGAAGTTCGATTCACTTAGCGGTAGAGTTTTTAAGTTCTTTGGCTGGAATAAAAATGAACCATATTCCCTACAAAGGAAGTGCGCCTGCTTTGACCGATCTTGTCGGAGGACAGATTCAAGTTTTATTCGATCCCTTTTCAAGTATTTATCCGCAGGTTTTGAATGGTAAGGTAAGGGCCTTGGCTGTTACGACGGATAAACGATCAAACGTTGCCCCTCAGGTACCGACAGTTTCTGAGCAAGGTTATGCGGGTTTTGATGTCAGCTCTTGGCAAGGAATCGTTGTTCCAGCGGGAACACCAAAACCCATTGTTCAGAGATTAAACAAAGAACTTGTCAAGGTGTTATCGACCCAAGAGATGAAAGATAAATTCGCACAATTTAGCGCTATTGCTGCGCACTCAACGCCAGAGAATTTTGGTTTGTATATTCGCGATGAGATCGCGCGTTGGCAAAAAGTAGCTCAAAGCTCTGGTATCAAGCCAGAATAAAAATTGAATCACTGTGCGATTTTCAAACCATTGATCTTCATCAGCAAGTAGATGTTTTGAAATTCAGCCTTTTCACAGTCAGGCGCGCCCACCCAACGAGCCAATGCAGAAGCTGGAACTTGAATGAGTTTTCCCTCTAATTCAACTTCGACTCTGAAATAGCAGGGGTTAAATTCGCGAAATGCAATCACCCGACCCCAGCGGCCAATGGGCCAAGGTTTTCTGATGACAACAACCTGATCGCCTGGCCTAGCAAGGCAATCTAAGTTGTCCTCATAGGCCTGCTGAATTGCATCACTAGAGGTTTTAGCACTCGCTTTTGCAAAATCATTGGCAAATTGGATAAATTGGTCGGCGTTCATACCTTTTGATTCGGTTCGAAGGGATGATTTCTTTAACTTATTTTGGATTGTCTGGCCGTGGTATCCATTGATGTGAAATCAGCGCGCCCTTAGGCGTTACTTTGGCTAAAACCATATCGCCAGAAGCAATATTTTCTCCCATAAATTCCAAAATATTGACGTGATGGGTCACAAGAATTAAAGCCTGAGGACCTTTGGATTTTATTTTTTCAGCAATAAACTTTTGAAGTTTGACATTACTCTCTTTACTCTTTGCTGAGTTATCAAAAAATGAAGCCAATGCAGTCTCTACTTTATAGCTGTTGAAGTTGAGTAATTGGGCCGTATCTTTGCATCGGCACCAAACACTGGAGTAAACGTCGGCAGTTTTAACGCCTTGTTTTTTGAGCCACTCTCCGATGTAGAGCGCTTGATTGCGACCCTCGGTATTGAGATTGCGCTGCGTTTTGCAATCTTCTAAAGTATAGTTGGTAGGATCTCCCACACCTGGCGCTAGCGCGTGGCGCATTAGCAATACGTATTCAGATGATTGAAGTTTTTCAGATAAATCACTGGCTTGAACCAAAAAACAAAATCCGAAAAACAAAAATGAAAAAACAATTTTAAAAAATTTCATACGTATATTGATGTTGTACCCATACTGAGTTATATCTATTTATTGAAATCGTCATGTTCTAAATCTTTTTTACTTGAGACAATGAAGAGGTCATTCCTACCCACTGCGCATATGAGCCGTTTAGAAAATTCTTTGCTTGGGGTGCTTGGTTATTAAGCAATAATTCTAGGCCTGCGCGCGCACTGTCTATCACTGGAACAGGGCAAAGAGGCTGAAGTTTTTCGGCGTATCCCGCCAAACCTGCGCCGCCCAAAATAATGACGCGAACGCCATCTTTCGCGGCCTGACGGCAAGCGTCTCCAAGGCATTGAATGGCCATTTCTGGGTTGGCTTGCAGTTCAGCGCCACTGGGAGTCACAGTTTCAATATGTCGCAAATGGTCTCCAAATCCTAGGTTGCTTGCTAATCTTTGGATCATGGGTTTCCAACGCTCACCACCCGTTACGACGGCGAAGGGACCTATTTGAGCCGCTTGAATAAAAGAGGCTTCGGCAAGCCCCGTCACGGGCACGGCCGACATCTCACGCAATGCAAACAAGGCGGGGTCGCCAAAGCAACCTATCAATAAACCTGCAAAGGGTTCAGGGTCAACCTGAATTTGGCTTGACCATGCCTCTAAACAAGCATGTGAAGCCACAGCATAACTGGCTTCGCATGCAATGTAGTTTGCGCCAAAGCTTGCAGTTGTTACCAAAAGTTTTATATCAGTTGGCAATAGGGGCATGAGAACATTTTGCAATCGCTCGGTGGTCAATGCGTTGGTGTTGGGATTAATGAGTAAAAATTTCTTCATTTTTTTATGGGCTCTAGTTTGACGGGGGATTTAAGAATTCTTTTTTTTTGGTGCATGGCTTGAATTGATGTGGTGCATGATGCATTATTTTGGTGATTGATTAAATGGGTGTTCATTGAAATGGATCATTTATAGGCATAGAAAGTATTTTTAAAATAACAAATTATATTTTTTTCAATGGCATATTTCATGCGTTACGATGCTGATCCATTTTGGTTCATTTTATTTTTTAGCTCAATCTATTCAAGGAGTACAAATGAAGCGTCGTGATATTTTATTGGCAGCAACTTCAACCATTGCAGCACCTTGGGTTCACGCCCAAGCAGCTTGGCCAACTAGAGCACCCATCCGATTAATTTGCCAATATCCACCTGGTGGGCTGGTAGATACAGTAGCACGTCTCTTGGCTCCTCATCTCTCTCAAGCTTTGTCACAAACTGTTGTTGTAGAAAACAAAGCGGGTGCAGGTGGCTTGGTTGGAACAGAATTCGCTGCGCGCCAACCTGCAGACGGATACACACTATTAGTAAGTCACGCATCTGTGCATATTTATGCCACGGCGACACGACGTACCATGCCTTTCGATCCAGTCAATGACTTCACGCACATGGGTATGTTGGTTGAAGCACCGATGCTGTTGTTGGTGAGAGCCCAATCTCCCTATCAAACTTTGGCGCAATATATCAATGCAGCAAAAACAAAACCAGTGCGTTACGGTACATCGGGCATTGGATCAGCCAATCACCTTTATGGCGAACTTCTAAAAATTGAAGGTCCCGCCAATGAGCATGATCATGTTCCCTATCAAGGTAGCGCACCTGCGATGCAAGATTTGTTATCAGGGCAAATCGATAGCGTGTTCGATCCTGTCACGACCAATGTGAACCAACTCAAAGCGGGAACACTTCGGGCATTGGCTATTTCAACACCGAATCGTTTAACAGCTTTACCCAATATTCCAACCTTTGCAGAGTTGGGTTACAACTCCTTAACGGGTTCTCAGTGGCTGGGTCTTTCTGCGCCTAAAGGCATGTCGACTGCAATCACGCAGCGCATCAGCGCACTGATTCCCGAATTATTGGCAAAGCCCGACATCATGGCGCGCCTTGAAGATGTTCAAACCTTACCCCGAAAAACACCGGTAATCGGCGACGAGTTTGTCAAACTCATTCAGTCGCAAATTAATACATGGACGGCAGTGGCCAAGCGCGCAAAAGTGGAGGTGATTGTATAATTTCTGTTTAAATTAAACACTGTTGGGGCGACGGTTTCTCAAGCATACTAAACTTGGGACTGTCGCCTTTTCTTTTTAATTAAAGCCAATCGCAATCAATAACAAACAATGTATAGGCCTATGACTGAAGTGAATTTTGAAGGAATCTCTAGCTATGAGCGTTACAAACTCATGGCCAGTTTGATTGTGCCAAGACCCATTGCACTGGTTACAACTTTAGGTGCCAATGGTGTGGTCAATGCTGCACCGTTTTCAATGTTCAACATGATTGGAGAAGATCCACCGATATTGATGATCAGCATCAACCGATTGGCGGATGGAAAACTCAAAGACACTGCAGCCAATATTTTGCTCAATGGTGAATTTGTTGTTCATATGTCTGATGAACCGATGGCGCAAAAAATGCACTTGTGTGGCGAGGCTTTTCCGTCTGATGTGAGTGAATTGAGTCGTGTAGGGTTTACGGCAGTGCCTTCACAAACAGTAGCACCACCGCGTATTGCACAAGCGCCTATTGCTTTTGAATGTGTTTTGCACGAAAAGTTAGAGACACTGAGTAGGTATGTTTTTATTGGAAGAATCAAGTGGCTGGCTGCACGCGATGGTCTGGTTGACACTCAAGCATGGCGAGTTAACTTGCGCGACTATCGACCGATTGCGCGATTCGGTGCTAGTTTTTATACACGAACCGATGATCGATTTTCTTTGACGGACAAAGAGGGCGGAGCAGCTTCGAACCAAACAGCGATCGATCAGATGTAAATTAAATTAATCACTCTTTTGCGGATAATGCGCAACGAAACCCAATATTGTGATGGCCCGCTTTAGGATTGCGGGATAGATTTCTACCTCTTTGTGTTGCGGTGATCTCTTCTTCGCTTGAATCATGCCCGCCACCACGTGTGGATCGTATAGGTCCAGGAGTTTGGTTTTCTCTCCCATCATCAGATCGATAGGGGTAGGGGTGATAGGCGCTAGATACCCATTCCCATTGATTACCAGCCATGTCTAAAATTCCATACGGGCTTGCTCCGTCTGGAAACGCATCGACGGGTGCTGATGCGTTGTATGCTGCCCCATAAAGAGCCAATTTGTTATTTGGCTTTGTATTCCCCCATGGATATTTTCTGCTATCTGTTCCTTTTGCTGCTTTTCCCCATTCCGCTTCGGTCGGCAATCGTTTCTTTAACTAATTGCAGTAATCATGTGCACCGATCCAACTCACCTCATTAACGGGGTGCATTGCATAACCATCATCAGCCTGCCATTTTGAATGATGCAAGTGAATTCTTGCATCATTATCTTGATCATCGTAAAAGCTTTCACCGCGTTGATTTTTTAAGCCTTGACTATTAAGAAATGCAGCAAATTCAGCATTGGTTACAGGTAAAACATCGAGAAAAAAAGACTGAATAAAGACGGTGTGCACAGGTTTTTCATCATCTGATCCCGTATTGGAGCCCATAGTGAAGGATCCTGCTGGAATCATCGCTATTTTTTTTGAAGAACCAATATTTGAATGAGCTACTTGTGCCTGACTAATAGTTGAATAAATAAAAATTAGCATTAGAAAAGAAAATTTTGATCCGGATAATGGCATATTCATTTTGACGTTGTTATTTAAAGGTAATTTATGCTGAATTATTTCAATGGATTCATGAATTTTAATTTTGCTTATAGGTCGTACGTTGTTTTCTGAATTTGATATTGAGCATTTCCACGCAGACTGAAAAAGCCATTGCAAAATAAATATATCCTTTAGGGACATGATGTTCAAACCCTTCAGCAATTAACACAATGCCAACTACAACAAGAAAACTTAATGCCAACATTTTTATGGAAGGGTGATTGGACACAAACTCGCCAATAGCTCGTGCAAAGACCATCATCAAACCCACCGAAACAATCACAGCTGCAATCATGATCTCCACTTGATCAACCATACCAACGGCCGTGATAATCGAGTCCAAGGAGAAAACCAAATCAATGACCATGATTTGTAAAATAACGGAAGCAAATGTATTTTTGGTACTGGATGAATGCTCGTGCTTATTACCTTCAATCGATTGATGAATTTCAGTGGTGCTTTTCCAGATCAGAAACAGGCCACCCAAAATCAATATAGCGTCCCTACCGGATATAGCATGTCCTAGAATGGTAAGCATGGGCTGAACCAGTCCCACGATCCAAGATAGAAATAAAAGTAATCCAATGCGCATGAACATGGCCATGAACAAACCAATTTTTCTTGCGAATTCGCGTTTCTCGAGAGGTAGTTTGTCAACCAAAATTGAAATAAAAATAATGTTGTCAATGCCAAGAACTAGCTCTAATGCAGTGAGTGTTGCAAATGCAATCCATGCTTCGGGGGAGGTAATGATTTCCATGTTGAATGATTTATCTATTTTTTAACTGTTTGTCAATCTTACATGAATTACATAAGTACCTATTTCGCTATGGGTTCAGACACTTATGTAAAATAATCATTATGAATTTATCTTCTGAACTGTTATTGGCAATGACACTTTTTGCCTTTGTTACATCAATCACACCCGGTCCAAATAATATGATGCTGTTAGCTTCGGGCGTTAATTATGGTTTTCGATTAACTCTTCCTCATATGTTGGGAATTTCTATCGGACATTTTGTGATGCTCATTGCTGTTGGCGTTGGATTTGGTGAATTACTTTTAACACTCCCATCTATTTATGTTGCAATAAAAGTATTGGGGTTTGTCTATGTGGGCTACCTTGCTTGGAATATCGCTACGAGCAATTCGAATTACTCCGCTAATGGTGTTGAAAATAATTTCAATCCAATCAGTTTTTTTGGTGCTGCTGCATTTCAGTGGGTTAACCCCAAAGCCTGGGGGATGGCCATTGGATTTTTTAGCAACTACATTACAAAAGAAGCTGACATTGCAACAATAGTCATTTCCTCACTACTCTTTTCGATAATTAATTTTCCGTGTATTGCAGCTTGGGCATTGTTGGGGGTTCGAGCTCGAAAATTATTTGAAGTTAATACATACAGAAAGATTTTTAATATAACGATGGCAGTATTACTGATTGCTGCCATGATCCCGAGCTTAATATCCCTCAATTAAAAACGCAATTGCCCCTTAATTGCATTCTTTCAAAGCAACTTGCGGTACTGCACAAAGCCGCTCTTGTCAGCGATGCGGTCATACAAATGCATGGCCTGTGTATTGGACTCATGAGTGAGCCACCAAACACGCGAGGCACTAGCGTTTTCAGCGGCATCATAAACATGCTCAATCAGTGCTCTGCCAAAACCTTTGCCGCGTAGTTCTGGATTGACAAATAGGTCTTGCAAATAAACATAGTCGCCTTCTGTCCAGCAACTGCGGTGAGAGATGTAATGCACGATGCCGGCTAGCTTGCCATCGATTTCTAGCACAGCGCAATGCATAGGCTCGGTGGCATCGAGGAAACGCACCCAGGTCTTGGCTGTTACATCCTCCGCAATCTCAGTTTTATAAAAAGTCTGGTAACCCTTCCACAAGACAAGCCATTGTGCGAAGTCGCTCTCATGCGCCCTTCTGATGTTCATGAAGATTCTTTCAAAAAAGAATTCTGCATTTTAATTAGACGATGGTTTTTTACTTGCTAATGACGGCGCAAGCTAGCCTCGGTCCCGCATTACCTGTCGGTTGAGTCTTGTAGTCATCGGGATCTCTGTGAACAATGAGTCCACGTCCAATAATATTTGTGACACCAGAGTCAATCGTGATAGTGGAAGATTCAAATCTTAATTTTGCAACGCCATTTGCATCGGCCACAAGAGAAGGTAAATCGCCTGAATGGTGGTTACCAGTTCCATGTGCACCGTGAGGCTCTGTGGTCGGGTTGAAATGTCCACCCGTACTCATGCCATCACCACTTGAACAATCACCTTTATCGTGGATGTGAAATCCATGTTCGGCATTGGGCTTGAGTCCGCGAATGTCGGCATTGACTAAAACCTTGGAGCCAGTTTGAGTAAAAGTAACAAAGCCTGAGGTCATACTTCCTTTGGTTGGTGCAAGTTGCGCGCTGGCAGATGGCCCTTGAGGTTGTGTGGCACACGCGGTCAAAAAACACAGGCAGGAAACGTAAACTAATTTGTTCATGATTGATTCCTTTAGGGTTTGAGTTGGCCTCTAATTTCACCGCCCTTATTGGCAGCGCTGTGAACGTTGACATACAAATTGCCAGCTTTAAAACTTTGATATTGAGCGTCTGTGAGTTTTGCTCCAGTTGGAATGGACCAAACTTGATCAGTAGTCTTTGTCATGGGAACAATGACGGGACCATTTTGACCTGTAGCGGCCATATGGATGTGAGCCATGGTTCCATCAACCCCCATTGTTGTAACGCTTCCGCTGACCGATAGGTCTGGTGCAATCGTGATCGTGCCAGAACCAGAGGCGGACGTCGTCACCGCTGGGACTTCTTGTGATCCTGAGAGCGAAACATTGATAGCCTGTGCTGCGACCGATAAGGATGCAAAAGCGAGAGAAGAAACTAAAAACATTTTGAGATTAGAGAGCGTTATATTCATATCAATATCCTGTTTTTAAAATATCCTATTATATTAGCATAATATGTTTAAAAATTAAGATTTATTCATATCTAAGGCTTAGTGCACGAGGGGTTAATGGTCTCATTTTGGAGTTATTACGCACCAAACATCAGTATTACTTGATATTGTCGTTGAAAAGTGCTTTTCTTAACGCAGGTGCGGTTGTTTTGGGTGATAACCAAATAGCAAAAAAGCGTTGAGATAAATCCAAATCGCTGATGCTTCCTATCGGTTTGTCATTGAATAAAAACTGAGAGTTTTCTCCAGGAAGATAAATGCCTGTTATCGTCTGATCTTTATCGACATTGGGAAATAAATCTTCTAATATTTTTAGCCAGGATTGAACTTTTTCAGTGGGTATCTGACTTTGTATGTGTATTTCATCTATAGAGCGTTTAGCAATTTCTTTGCTGTTAAAGCTTCTTGCATACCGAAGCTCAAGAGCAAGTCGCTGTGTATGCCATTGTTCAGGCTTAAAAGTTTTTTCACTGCCCCACAAGGTTGCATGGTAAATATCGAATCCCCATACACTATAAAGTCCCTTACCAACCACTCGTGGTGACTGGAGGTGGTGTTGCAGATGATTCAATTTTTTCGGATCTGAAGGCAACTCACTTTTTGATGAAGTGTCTTTAGCAGTAACGCAGAAACTCAGTGAACCCGCGAGACCTAAAAATATGGATTGACGTCGTATTAAGTTCATGATGAAGGATTTGGATTTTATGCTTGTTGAGGTAATCCCAATATAAAGTAGTAAAGGGGCACGCTTGATCACCTATTGATTCAGCGGGATTATATGAACACCCTTTGCAATGATTACTCATGCGGTCAATATACTTTCCGCTAGCAATATAAGGTTTGCTTGCCATGAGTCCGCCATCGGCAAACTGACTCATCCCCAGCGTGTTGGGCAATTCCACCCATTCAACAGCATCAACGTAGACGCCGAGATACCATTCATGAACTTCTTGGGGTTTTACGCCTAATAAAAGTGCATAGAGTCCAGTCACCATTAGTCGTTGAATATGATGCGCATATCCGTGATTGAGTGTTTGAGTGATGGCGTCACGCAGACAGGCCATCTCAGTTTTACCTGTCCAATAAAAATCTGGAAGATGGGCGTTTGCTTTCATTTCGTTCAGGTCGAGGTATTCGGGCATCTGTGTCCAGTAAATGCCACGAACATATTCTCGCCATCCCAAGATTTGACGAACAAACCCCTCTACAGCCTCGATCGGTGCAACTCCGCTTTCAAGAGCGTTTGTTGCTGCTTGAATAACCTCTCTGGGGTTGAGTAGCTTCAGGTTTAAAGAGCTCGATAAGTGCGAGTGATAAAGCCAAATATTTCCCTCCAACATGGCATCTTGATAAAGGCCGAAGGAGGGCAGTCTGTTTTTTATAAATTCTTTTAACGCGTGCAAGGCTTGCTCACGATTGATGGGCCAACTAAAAGAATTAATGGAGCCAGGATGATCCTTGAATCGTGCATTGACTAATTGAATGACGTTGACGGTGATTTCATCAGGCTCAAATCTCGTGGGTGCTGGGATTGATCCTGGCCCTTGCTTGCCAAAATTGCCCCTATTTTCAGAATCAAAATTCCACTGGCCGCCAAAAGGTTTTTTGCCATCCATCAAGATACCCGTTTTTTGACGCAATTCACGGTAGAAGTACTCTTGTCGTATTTGTTTGCGACCTTTTGCATGCTCTGAAAACTCGCGAACGGTTGTAAAGAAATGAGTGTCATCGCGCAAATCAAGTTCAAGTTGGTGTTGCTGTGCAACATGGCGAATCAATTGCAGGACTCTCCACTCTCCCGGAGCAGTCATCACCAGTTTGCTGGGTTTGAGTTGATGAATGACTTTTTTTAGTTCGCCTTCGATTGATTGGCTGTTGTGTGGATCATCTAGTTTTGTGTAGATGAGGGGATAGCCCTTTGCTTTGAGCTCCTGTGCAAAATGACGCATGGCACTCAAGAAAATAGTTGTTCGTTGTTTGGATGACTTGATATGAGTGGACTCTTGTGCAACTTCAGCCATCCAAACAATGTCATTGTCTTTATCAAAATCGCTCAAGGCAGACGAAGACGCGTCCAGCTGATCACCTAAAGCAATGACTAAGCGTTGATTAGAGGGCTTCATTTTTTTCGACATGCACCCGAGCAATACAGCACTTGCTCCCAATTTTTTGCCCAAGCTTTTCGCCAAGTCATGTCACGGCCGCAGCTCTTGCACGGTTTACTTGGAAGGCTTTGCTTGTTACCTTTGAATGAATGCTTGGGTTTTGTTGTCATTGGACTTAAATAAGTTGCGATTGCAATTGCTCTAACGTCACAAATTCAAGTGCTTTTATGTTTGTACATTCCATAATGGCAGGTGGTGCTAAACCCGCATCAAAAGCCTCTTTCCATCGCACCGCGCAAAGACACCATCGATCGCCTGCTCGCAGCCCCGAAAACCTGTACTCAGGTCGGGGTGTGATGAGATCGTTTCCATGTTGGCGTGAGTACTCCAAAAACTCCTGCGAGACCTTGACGCAAATAACATGACTTCCATGGTCATCGAAATCTGTCTTGCAACACCCATCTCTAAAGAATCCCGTCAGTGGGTCGTATGAGCATGGAACCAAAGGTTCTCCAAGTACGTTGAGAGATTCATTATTCATGTGAGCACACTTTCTGTTAATCAAATTTCATCAGACTTTGCGATAATTTTTTTTCCATACATTCAAAAAGAATTTTGTAGACGCGATGTATAGTACCAACTCGCATACGCTTGAGTCATTGTTTTAATTGGTAAATTACATTTTTGAATAAGATTTGAGTAGATTATTTTAAGGAAAATGAAAAAAATTAGAATATGGATTGAAATATGTAGTTAAATGTTTTAAAGTTAATTATCTCTGATATTTCACTCATGCACTTTTCCTACATACTTCAAAACAAAGATGGTCGCGGTCTTCGTGTGCCCAGGTGGCAAGCATGGCAATGGGTGCATAACCTCGACCATTTAGAGCATCTCACTCCAATCCTCAATTGGATTGATATGCGAGTGACGATTGATCATTTAAGTTTATTGAACGTTTACCTTGATCACACTGCAATCACCGCACCCAAAAACGATTCCATTTCCTTTGGCTGTAAATCTCAAATTTTATACAGCCGAGTGATCAAGCCTGATCGCATTATTGATATGAACTCAACTTTGTTGCAGTCACTTTAAAATCACTGAGATACAGATGCCTGCACAATTTTTTCAAAAAATCAAAATCCTCTCAAAGGGTGATATTTCTGCTGTTATCCAAATGGCTTGGGAAGATAGAACCACATTTGAGTCCATTCAAGAGCGTGTGGGCCTGTCCGAACCAGATGTCGTGCGTTTAATGCGTCGCGAGCTTACAACCAGCTCTTTCCAGTTATGGCGCGAAAGAGTGAAAGGGCGTCAAACAAAGCACCGTGCTTTACGCAGCCCAGATATGAAATTTAATGACCGATCGATTGCAAATCATCGCCGTGCCAACTGCTAATTCGGATTGAATGGAGATTCATATGACTGACGACCCCAGATGCTGCGGAACTGGTACCTGCATCATTAACGATGAAGGTCTGTGCTGGTGTGGACAAAAATGGGATGGCGAAAAAATGTGTTTTTCCCCGGCTGACAATACGAATTCAGAAAAACCGATTGAATCTGACTTATCAAAAACCATGGATTGAGGTGAACTGGTTTTTTAAAATAAGGTTGAAATTCAGTACTTCAACTACGAGTTTATTTTTGGTAAAATTTACGAAGCAGGTAAGAGGCTGTTTTGAAAAATTGAAAATTTGCATCTTTGCTCAAATATACATTTTCCACATGGTCTGCAGATTCACTTGATTTTGAAAATGATTTCGACCATTAAACAAATCCTGAAGCCTCTGGTATTTAATGCCATTGGAAAGGGGCTTCAAAACATGACGGGTGCCTCTTCGTCCCTGGAGGAGTTTAAATGGCCTGTTGGTGATCCTGGCCTGTTTGGCCCACAGTCTGTTGTCTGGAAAGTCCACGCCGATTTTTCTTCCATGATGGTGGGGGGTTTATCTTCTTTGATGATTCAGACCCTTCACCCCAGAGCATTGGCAGCTGTATGGGATCATTCAAACTTTAGGCATCAGCTAAAGGCTAGGTTGGGTCGCACTGCTATGTTTGTAGCGGCAACAACCTACGGTGGTGTTGATCTTGCCACCCAAAATATTGAGCGTGTGAATGCAATTCACACAAAAATTCGAGGTATCGATTTGAATGGCCAGGCCTATTGTGCCAACGATCCCCATCTCATCAAATGGGTCCATCTGGTTGAGACAATTTCTTTTTTAAATGCCTATCAACACCTCACGTTGCGCCCATTGTCCCCATCAGAATGTGACAGATACGTTGTCGAGATGAACAAAGTAGGTGAGATGCTGGGCGCTACAAATTTGCCCATTACCTTTAACGATGCGAAGAACGCAATGAAGCAATACGAGTCGGAGCTGGTTTTTAATCAACGAACGCGTGAGACTCTTCACTCTATTGAGTCTTATTCTGTTGAGTTTACTGAAAAACCATTTTTCGCTTTGATTCTGAGTGCATCCTTTGACATCGTTCCTGATTGGCTTTTGCAAAAACTACAAAGACATTCAGATTTATGTTTGCAAATCAACACGCGAAGGTTTGTTTTGCAAATAGCATCACACCCAGTTCAGTGGATGCTTAACGAGCAGGGCGTTCGTGCAGTAGCCACAAGTCGTGTCAATGTGCACAGCGTCAATCCATCAATATTTTAATTTTCAGAGAATTGATTGATTTTTTAAAACGTAACTGACTTGATAAGTTAGCTTGAAATTCATTACGATCTGTATGAACTATAAATTACTTTCTATTAGCTCATGACCTTGAGTCATGTCGTGCCGAATTGATGATAGTTGATTGATTTCTGCCGTATATTTTAAAAAGTTTTCTCTGTGTCTTCGATAGTATAAAAGTCCTTGATTGATGCTAGAAACAGTGGCTTCATGTTTGAGCATTTGATCCCATAAATTCCAGTCCTCTTGCGGGTGATTTACATCATTTTTTCTATATCCAATTTTCTTTGCCAAAGCAGTTCTGTACATCATCGAACCGTGATGTGCGTTATGCCGACTCCAATATAAATCACCTTTGTAGGGCGTCGTTTTAAGTGGTACACGATCATTCATTTCATCTTTTAATTCACCCGTGACCACAATATCGTAAGTGACGATATCTGTGTGATTTTTAGATAAAAGTTCAATAGCGTCCGATCTTAGCCAATTATCGGCACCCAAAAACATAACGTATTCAGTACTGACTTTCATCAACATATCCTGAAAATTATTGACGATTCCCCAATTTTTTCTTCTAAAAACATAATTTATTTCTGGATAAAGAGCTGGTAGGTGATGGCAATCATTTGCACCATCATCAACAAAAAATATGGACTGCGGCATTTTTGATTGCGAAAGTACCGACTCAATGCAGTGTGCTGCTAAGTGTCCGTATTGATATGAGGCTATAACGATTGTGATCATGCGATATTAGATCGTATGATCATTACAACCATATTACATAACTCAATCATTAATGATGAAAGTTTGCGCTGGTTTTTCATTTGGGCACTTCTTGAAGATTTATATTTTCGTGTTGAGCCACCATTTCTAGGGCGCTTTCAAAGAGAGCTCTAGCTGATCCCGAAACTGCGCTCAGGTAGGCGTGTAGATGGGCATCCTCATTCGACTTGTTAAGGCATTCGTGGCTGTATTGCTCAAAGCTGGCCAATTGTGTGATGATTTCTGCAATATGACGCGGACACTCGCACAGTACATTTGACGAAATTCTTGCGATGTGCATTAAGGTTGTATCGTTGTATTTACGGGGTGGTATGAGAGTCCTTGAAGTCAGTGCCTGTGTAGTTTGCGATGCGTCAATGAGTAAGACTGAATTAATTAAATCAGCCAATTCGGTGTCGGGTATGGGCTCTCTTCGTACGAGAATACCTGATAATTTCATGGATTCAATGATATTTTCTTGTCCAAAATTGTAAAGAACAATGATTTGAATAGCCTTGCTGATTTGAACAAGCTTGTGTATATCGAATTGGATGCCTGCGTGCAGTGAGTTAATTTTTACAATTAATATTTCAGGTTGTTCTTGAAACTCCGACCGTAACGCAGTTGATAAATCGTCAAAAATATCGGTTACTTTTATGGATAGTTTGTTAAAGCTGAGTGTGAATTTTTTTGACTCAATTCTTCCTGCAAGAGCCAGTCCTACAACCGCCACAGAAACCAGTTGCTCTGTCGCTGAGGACTGAGATTTTGAAAGATTGGACACTTGCTGTTGTTGCAAAAGGTCGCTGAGCGCTTTTTGTGAAAGTCTTGCAATATTGCTGATGGCGTGGCCTTGCTCGGTTAATCTTTTTAGAAGAGTTGCTTTTAAGACGTCCTCATCTGTATAAAGTCGATGCTTCCCCAGAGTTTTGTGAGGTGTGAAGGCGTCATATCGAAGCTCCCAAATTCGCAGTGTTGGCGTTGGTACGCCGCTGAGGCTTGATACCGCGCCGATTTTGTGAGCAGGTGCGTGATAATTAAGATTCTCTTTCATTTTTATCCTTTTGTATAGATTTTGAGTAATTATTATACTATATTTTAGTTTAATTGCAGAGATTGATAATCTCCAGTGTTAATATATCTACTCAACTGCTGGAGTATGAAATGTTAAGTAGAAGATTCCTTGTTGGTCTCGATTTGGTGTCGCGTATTGCATCCTCTCCTACCTATCGGTCAACGACTATCGCGGATCTTGCAAAACAGATCAATATGTCCATTTCATTTATTGAAGGCCTGATGAAGAATTTAAAAGACGGCGGGGTGGTTGTTGCCCAGCGTGGTCCTGGAGGCGGTTATATGCTTCAAAGATGCGTAGATGATTTAACTGTTTGGGATATTGCCGTATGTTTTGATAGCAGCGAGAAGATTTTAAAAAATAAATCAACGACCTCTGAAAGTGTAGCCATAACAAAGCTTAAAAATGAGTTAGATGAAATTAGCAAATATTGGCTACAACAACTTCCATTAAATAAATTAATTAAAAACGATTCTAAAATATCAGCTGCAAGTATAAGCATCGTCATTTCAAAACTTAACAAGCCCCTTGTCAAAGATAAATTACCCAAGGCGCCTAACTCTGTTTTTGATTTATACAAATTTAGCAATAGCCTCGTGCATGAGTAAATAAAAAATGAAAATTACTTACATGCTCGTCAATCTATCGGGTAAAGGTAGACGCATTCCATCTGGTACTGCTTGGCAGTGGATTCATCATGTTGAAGATGAGTTGCAAATGAGGAGTCTATTTTTAAAACTAAAAAATAAAATTCGAATCGACAGGTTAACTTTAGCTAATCTTCATATTGAACAACGTAATGCTTCCGAAGAATTTCTTGAAATAGCCACCTTTGCATACAAAGGTCAAATTATTTACGACAACACCATTTCACCCATAAGGATCTTTTTTGTTCATGAAGATTCTGACGAAGAAATTTTTAGGGATTCTATTTAACAATGGCTATTGAAAACAACTGTACGAATGTACTCTATGACGGGTCTTGCCCAATATGTACCTTGGAGATCAACCAGTACAAAAAAATCGCACCCGAAGGCCAAATTAATTGGGTTGATGTATCTGCATCAGACTTCATTCCCCCGCTGGGACAGAGCAAAGAATCGCTGATGAAGAGATTCCACGCAATAAAGCCTAATGGAGATTTGGTATCAGGTGCTGCGGCGTTCGTACATGTCTGGGAGCAATTGCCTGGTTGGAGAAAGCTTGCAAGTATCGCAAAAATTCCTGGAGCAATGGAAATTATGGATTTTGGGTACGAAAAATTCTTAAAAATTCGCCCAAACATTCAATCGTTTTTTAAGAAAAGACCCGTTTAATCATCGCCAGCATTTTCTGGTTTTTATCAAAGGAGATAATCATGGCTATCAAAGTTGAAAGCAACCGAAGAATATTTTTAATGCAAGCCGCTGCAAGCGGGTTGGCTTTAAGTGCTGTAAGCCACGCTAACGCTCAAGCGATGGTGGTGGAGACAGATGCACAGGCAACAGCTTTGAGCTACAAGGCAGATGCTACAAAAGTAGACAAAGCCAAGCAGCCAAAATACGCTGCTGGACAGTTGTGCTCCAACTGTGCTTTGTTTCAAGGCTCTGCTAACGCTGCTGCAGGCGGCTGCCCACTTTTTGCTGGTAAACAAGTGGCTGCAAAGGGTTGGTGCTCGGCATATGCTAAAAAAGCGTGAGTTGCCCGCTATTTGCATTGGGTGAGTACAAGGCACTGGTTATTGGCTCAAAGGGTGCAATTGGTTGTGCATTTTTAGACTTGTTTCTTGCGGATCCTCAATGCACCCACGTCGAAGGCATATCACGAGAGCCGGGTAACAACTTTGATCTATTAGATTCTGACTCCATCCGTTTTCAAGCATTAAAAGTCAGTGATCTTGGGCCTTTTGAAATTATCATTGACGCAACGGGCGCATTGAACATCAATGGTATAGGGCCAGAGAAATTACTCAATAGCTTGAACTTTGACCATTTAATGCAGACCTTTTGCGTTAACGCAATCGGGCCTGCCATAGTGCTGAGTCATTTCTCTCCGTTATTAGCGAGTGGAGCGTCGATCTATGCGAAGCTGTCGGCTAGGGTGGGAAGTATCACGGATAACAAGAAGGGCGGA
>RFYV01000056.1 GCA_009921265.1 Betaproteobacteria bacterium
ACACGACCTGGTGGTTACACACGTATTCTCAAAATGGGTTTCCGTGTGGGTGACAATGCGCCAATGGCATTGGTTGAATTGGTTGATCGTCCCGAAATCACCGAAGAAACTCCCACAGGAACAGCTGAGTAAGTTACAATATAAATTCTGACGCGCGATGGAGCAGCCTGGTAGCTCGTTGGGCTCATAACCCAAAGGTCGCAAGTTCAAATCTTGCTCGCGCAACCATTACCAAACGCCCACCTCATACGTGGGCGTTTTGCATGGAAAGCTCAAACATGAACAACAACGCAGTAACAAACACAAACTTTTACCAAGCAAAAGAATCAGCGACTCGCATTGAGCTTAATACATCAACAGGGAAACAAGTTTGGCATGTATGGAATCAACATGCCAAACGGCCGTTAATACTTTTGCACGGTGGTAGTGGAAGTTGGACGCATTGGGTACGCAATGTGTTGGCACTTAGTCAAGAACGCTCCGTCTGGGCTATTGACTTGCCTGGCTTTGGTGATTCACAAGTGCCGCCCCATGCCAAAGACGTCGACGATATTTTTACAAGTGTGAGCGAATCTATTCAAGAGTTACATCAGTTGCAATCGGTCGATGTGATGGGGTTTTCATTTGGAGGATTGCTCGCGTCATACATCGCCGCACATCATCCGCACGTCATTCAACAATTGGTTTTGGTCGGCGTACCTGGCTTGGGTTTGAATATCAACAGATTGGTGATTAAAAGCATCAACACCGAAATGACCCAGCAAGAGCGTTTTGAAGTGCATCAAAATAATTTATTGGTACTCATGATTCACAGCGCTCAAAACATCGATCAAGAAACCTTGCAAATTCAAGACGACAATGTCTTGCGCGATCGACTCAAGAAAAGAAGAATCGCCAAAACAGAAGTTTTGCGTGAATTGCAAAAACAATGGACCTGCCCCGTACATGCCATCTGGGGGGAAAACGATGCCTATTACAAAGGCATGTTGGAGATTGTAAGCGAGCGATTAAAAGATTGCAATTTAAAAAGCAATACCATCATCAAACATGCAGGGCATTGGGTTCAATACGAAAGCGCCAACGAATTTAACGAAGTGGTCAACCGTTGTTTAGGATAAAAGATTAATCGGGAATTACAGCGGTTACTTCAATCTCTACTAGTGCACGTTCTTCCACCAAAGCAGAAACAAACACGCAACTCATTGCAGGAAAATTTTTACCCATCACCTCACGGTAGACGCCACCAATCTTGGATAGATTCGCAGCGTACAAATCTCGTTGTGTAACATACCAAGTCATCCGTACCATATGCTCTGGCCCTGCACCTGCCGATTGTAAAACTGCAAAAACATTTTGAAGCGCTTGTTTGGCTTGAAAAATAAAATCATCGCTTTCAAATTGTTGTTGCGCATTCCATCCAATTTGTCCGCCAATATAAATTTGTTTGCCGTGCGCCATCACACCATTGGCATAACCTTTGGGCGGCAGCCAGTCGGGCGGCTGTAAAAACGAGTGCATAAAAATCTTTCAAATAAAAAATTAGGTTTGACGCAATTTGAAACGTTGTAATTTGCCCGTTTCTGTCCGTGGCAATGTGGGAGCAAAATCAATTTCACGCGGATATTTATAAGGGGCTAGGAATGCTTTGACATGGTCTTGTAATTGTTTAACCAATTCAGGAGAGGGCGTGTGCGATGCGCGCAATACACAAATGGCTTTGATGATCATGCCTCGTTCTGCATCGGGTTTGCCAATGACTGCGCATTCAGAAACAGCAGGGTGTTTTAACAATGCATCTTCGACTTCGGGTCCGCCCACGTTATAGCCTGATGTGATGATCATGTCGTCTGCACGCGATTGAAAATAAAAATATCCATCGTCGTCTTGCTTAAATGCATCGCCTGGATAATTCCAGCCATCACGCACATACTTACTCTGCCTCTCATCACTGAGATATTTGCAGCCTGTGGGGCCACGTACCACGAGTTGACCCACAACGCCATTGGGCACTTGAATGCCTTCATCGTCAACAATTTTTGCAACATAACCAGGAACCACCTTGCCGATGGCCCCTGGAATAAGTTGATCGGGAGGTGAAGAAATAAAAATATGAAACATCTCGGTCGCTCCGATACCGTCCATGATGTCAACACCGCTTGCCTTGTGCCACAAATCGCGTGTTGCAATGGGTAAGACTTCACCCGCACTCACGCAAATGCGCAGCGAGGGTACCAAGCCTGGTTGAATAAAGTTGGCCATTTGTCGATAAAAAGTGGGCGCCGTGTAACAAATGGTGCACCCCACTTGTTTCATGAGTTCGACCATTTTTTCTGGTGTATAGGCTTGATCGGGAAAATAAATGCTGCATGCTTCAAACATGGGATAAATAAGCAAACCACCCAATCCAAATGTAAATGCAAGAGGTGGCGAGCCCATCACGACGTCATTGGCATTTGCACGCAATACATGATGAGGCCACGCCCAACAAGAACTCCAAATATCGCGATAAGAATGCACAGCCGCTTTGGGAAGTCCCGTGGTGCCCGAAGTAAAAGCAAGCATTGCAATAGCGTCACCCGACAGTGCAAACGCATCAAACTGTGTTGATTGTTCGTTGGCCAGTTTATTAACTGATGATCCGCCGCTGTATGAATCAAAAGGAATCACGCCACGCATAGTAGGCGTTTGTGCGTGTGCGGTGTGTAATTCGCTCAATAAGGATTCTTGACACAGTGCGAGTTGGGGTTTGGCTTTGGCAATGATGTCGCCTAATTCTTTGGCGCGAAGCAAGGGCATGGTGCCCACTGCAATCATTCCTGACTTAACAATGGCAAGCCATGACAATGCCATGTCAATGGAGTTGAGACCGCGCAATAAAACGCGATTGCCAGAAACTAATTGAAATTGATTGACCAATACGTGTGAAATTTGATTGACGCGCGCACGTGCTTGCCCATAGGTTAGTGTGCGAGAGGGTGAACGTAAGAACACATGATCTTCACCCGCGATACCGATTGCACGATCAAACAGCAAATCTATCAAATTACAAGTAGACGGCGTTTGCATTTCTGGAAATTGAAAATCCAGAACAGGCCATGCAGAAGTTAGAGGGAGTTGTTGACGAACAAAAGGATCGACTTGAATCATGTGCTCATTCCTTTTAAAACAGATTTGCCCACAATGAGTTGTTGAACCTCGCTAGCACCTTCATAAATGCGAAGCGCACGAATATCACGATACAAGGCTTCGATTTTGTTACCAACCAAAACACCTTGACCACCGTGCATTTGAAGCGCCATATCAATCACACGTTGTGCATTTTCTGTTGCGCTGAGTTTGGCCATGGCTGCAACTTGCGTATATGCACCTGCCTTTGCGCTATCGGTGCCCGTTGAGTCGCGCATCCACGCAGCACGATAGGTGAGTAGGGCGCTTGCATCAATCAATGAAGCCATCTCGCCCAGTTTGGCTTGCGTCATTTGAAAGTCTGCCAATGCTTGACCAAACATCTGACGATTTTGTGCGTAGGTGCAAGCCTCATGCAGAGCGCGCCTGGCCATACCAATGGCAGCCGCAGCAACCGACGCTCTAAAAATATCCAAGGTGCGCATAGCCAATTTAAAACCGCCATGCAGATCTCCTAACAATGCAGAAGACGGCAATTGACAATTATTAAAGAGTAGACGTGACATGGGATGCGGTGACATCACTGTCAGATGTTGCGAATCATCCATATCAGTGGTTGGTGCATCCACAATTAAAGCGGAGATACCACGCGCGCCTGCAGACGCATCGGTTTTAGCAAACACCACGTAAAAATCTGCAATCCCGCCATTGCTAATCCATGTTTTACCGCCATTCAAAATAAAACCTTTTGCGTTTGACGTTGCGTTGGTTTTCATGCCCGCCACATCAGACCCCGCATCTTCTTCGCTCAACGCAAACGCTGCAATTTTTTCACCCTTGGCAACTGCTGGTAAATAGCGTGATTGTTGATCGGCTGTACCAGCCAATGTAATGGCACCACTGCCAAGCCCTTGCATCGCAAATGAAAAATCGGCTAATGGACTGTGCCACGAAAGAATTTCGCGAAGAATAACCAATGAACGTGAATCAAGATGTTGGAGTGCGCCACCATTAGACTGCGGTACACAATACCGTAGCCAGCCACCTTGCCCCAAACGCGCAACCCAATCGCGACACGCGACACGATCATCGACCTCGTTAACACTTTGCTCAGATACCCATTGTTGTAATTGATCAGCCATCTCATGATGATGCGCATCAAAAAAAGGCAGCTTCCATTGCGATAGTGCAAGCGGTTTTGATACAGCGGTATTCAAAGTAACTCCATGTTTAAATTTTTGATTTGATGGCTCTTAACCTTACCTAACAATTGATGCAAGGATTTGATTTCTTGTACGCTTAATCCGTTAAACGAATCAACGATCCACGTTTCATGTTGCTTGGCCATGGATTTAAAAGAGCGACGCCCACGTGCCGTCAATTGAATATGCCATGCGCGGCGATCATTGGCATCTTCTACTCGTTCGACCAAGCCTTCAGCAACCAACTGGTCGGTAATGGCTGTGATATTGCCACCCGTCACCATCATGCGTTTGGAGAGTTCGTTCATTTTGATGCCTTGCGGTTCGCGCTCAAGTTGAGCCATCAAATCAAAACGCGGCAGTGTGGTTTCAAATTGCAAGCGCAATTGCGAGCGCACTTTTTTTTCAATCAATTGTGAGCAGGTGAGTAGTCGCAACCACAAGCGCAAAGCTTCTGGATGTTGACTGTTAACGCGCGCTTCCATATCCATAAAAAATTCTTTCAGCGTTGAGATAAATTGCGATACAACTGATCGCGTCCACTTAAATAAGGCAGCGGCCACACTATATCTCTTGAACCCAACTTAGCCGCCTCATGCAAAGTCCACGCTGGATCAGCCAAATGCGGCCTAGCAACCGCACACAAATCTGCGCGACCTGCGGCAATGATGCTGTTGGCCTGATCGGCGTCAGAAATTGCACCGACAGCAATTGTTTGAATCAAAACCTCATTGCGAATGCGATCTGAAAAAGGCGTTTGATACATGCGACCATACACAGGCTTGGCCTCGCGCGTCGTTTGCCCAGAAGACACATCGATCACATCACAGCCCGCTTCTTTAAAAAGACGCGCGATCACCACAGCATCGGCATCGGTATTGCCGCCAGGCGCCCAATCATGTGCAGAAATACGAACGCTCATGGGTTTGTGCGCGGGCCATACAGCGCGCATGGCCCGAAACACTTCTAAAGGATATCGGCAACGATTTTGAATCGATCCACCAAGGTCATCGCTTCGATGATTGGTGAGCGGACAAATAAAACTCGACAACAAATAACCGTGTGCGCAATGCAACTCCAACCAATCAAAGCCTGCTTCATCTGCACGCTTGGTACTATCAACAAACTCTCGCGAAACACGTTGCATGTCTGCAACCGTCATGGCAGTAGGAAGCGCATTGTTAGGTCCGTATGCAATTGCACTGGCCGCAATCAATGGCCAATTGTTATTTGGCAAAGGCTCGTCCATCGCCTCCCAACCCAATTGTGTTGAACCCTTGGGACCACTGTGTCCCAATTGAATGCCAATATGAGCTTGTTGGGTATGAACAAAATCAACGATGCGTTTGAATGCTACTTGTTGTTCATCATTCCACAAGCCTGGACAACCTGGCGTTATGCGCCCATGCGGATGCGGCGCAGTCATCTCCACCATCACCAACGCTGCGCCACCCAAAGCACGCGCACCCAAGTGCACCAAATGCAAATCACCGACCACGCCGTCCGTAGCGCTGTACATCGCCATTGGTGACACCACAATTCGATTTTTAAGCGTCAGCTCTCTTACCTTGAGCGGCAACAACATGGGCGCCACTGCGCGATGACCCGATAACCAAGCTTCATATCCTTCAAGCCATTTGGCGTCACGCAAACGCAAATTCTCATGACTGATGCGTTGCGAGCGCGTAAGCATCGAATAAGTGAATTGTTCAATGTCCATTCGCGTGTAGCGATCCACATGCTCGAACCATTGCGTGGAGTTACGTGCCGCATTTTGAATTTTTAAAACTTCTACGCTGCGACGATCTTCGTAGCTTTGTAAAATCTCTTGGATGGATAGATCGGCGTGTTGGGCAAAAGTATCTGCCAAATCAATCGCGTCTTCTAGTGCAAGTTTAGTACCGCTACCAATCGAAAAATGCGCGGTGTGCGCCGCGTCACCCATCAGCACAATCGGTGTTTTGCGCGCATTGATATGTTCCCAATGCACCCATGTGTCACAAATCACGCGTGGAAATTGAATCCAAATGGCAGAGCCTCGAAGATGGCTTGCATTACTCATCAATGCATGGCCATCTAAATACTTGGCAAATAATTGTTGGCAAAACGCAATCGCATCTTCTTGCGACATTTTGTCTAGGTCGTGCGCCAACCAAACCGAATGCGGAGTCTCCACAATAAAGGTCGATGTGTTGTCGTCGTACTTGTAGGCGTGCGCTTGAAACCAACCATGTTCGGTCTTCTCGAACGCAAAGGTAAACGCGTCAAATGTTTTGTGCGTACCTAGCCAAACAAATCTGCAATCACGCACATCGATATTGGGTTGATAGGTTTGCGCGTAGCGCGTTCTGATTTTGCTGTTGAGCCCGTCGCTGGCAATGATCAAGTCTGCTTGGTATTGAGCAGCAATCTTTTGGTCATCAATCACATCGTTTTCAAATACCAAGTCAACACTCAACTCTTCGCAACGCGCTTGTAATATGTTGAGCAAATGTTTTCTACCAATGCCGCAAAAGCCGTGCCCCGTGGTTCGCACGTGAGAGCCTTTAAAAAAAACATCGATATCGTCCCAATGATTAAAGGCATCTCCAATTTGTTGCCCTGTTTTGTCGTCGGCCACGTGCAAGTTGTCGAGTGTTTGATCGCTCAGCACCACGCCCCAACCAAAGGTGTCGTAGGGGCGATTGCGCTCAATCACGGTGACGCGATGCGCGCTGTTTTGTTTTTTCATCAACAGCGCGAAATAAAGTCCAGCGGGGCCGCCGCCTATACAAACAATATTCATGGTCAAATTATTGAAGCTTCAAGTAATTTGGTCAAGCCTTGGTCGAATTGTTTAATGGGTATTTACCCGTAATCGCATGCACAGATGACCGACAATACGATCTGCACCATGAAAGTTCGCTATGTTGTACAAATTCAAATCCAAGGCCACGGGCAACCTCATCATGTTAGAGGCCGATGGTGATCGAATCATGGAAATCATCGGCAAGTCACCCAGCGCCAAAGGCATCATGGAGGTGGACGAAATGGCACAGGCTTTACTGGCCTTGGAGCACGCCACTCAATCAATGTTACATTCACAAACTCCCGATAACAACGAAGAGCAAAGGATTTCTGTGAGCTTGCGTCAACGCGCGGTTCCTTTTATGGACATGATTCGCCGTTGCATCAAAGAAAACCACCCCATTGTATGGGGCGTTTAAGCTGATGTCGCATCCCTATCAATTTTTAACGCCCGATGTGGTGCTCGATGCGATTGCAGATTTAGGATTGGCCGTTGATGGTCGAATCACCACGCTCAGTTCTTACGAAAATCGTGTGTATCAAGTGATGTTTGATGACAACTCATCGGTAGTGGCCAAGTTTTACAGACCCGCGCGTTGGAGCCAAGCGCAAATAGAAGAAGAGCATCTATTTGGTGCACAGCTCGCCCAAGACGATATTCCAGTTGTGAGTCCAATGGCATTGCATCAACAAACTTTGCACACCTTGTGCATGGAAGACTTTGTTTTTTATTACAGCATTTGCCCGCGCAAAGGCGGCCGAGCCCCAGAGCTTGACGATCCAGAGGTGTTGTCTTGGATTGGTCGATTTTTAGCGCGCATACACAACGTGGGCGAACAATCCATATTTAAAAGTAGACCCACACTCAACGTGCAAACATTTGGATATGAATCGCGCGATTGGTTGGTGCAACACAATGTCATTCCTCTCGAAGTATCGGCGCAGTGGCTCTCACTTTGCAATCAAGCATTAACCATTGCACAATCTTTTTTATCGACTAACTATGCGAGCTTACGATTGCACGGCGACTGTCATCCTGGCAATATTTTGTGGACGCCATTAGACATGCCCAACCCTGGCCCGCATTTTGTTGACTTGGACGACGCACGACAAGGCCCAGCGATTCAAGATTTGTGGATGCTTCAAAACGGCGGTCGGAGTGACCGCACGCGGCAACTCAGTGATTTATTAGAGGGGTACGAATCGATTCGAAGTTTTAATCGACAAGAACTTTTGTTGATTGAGCCACTTCGAACGCTACGGATCATTCATTACAGCGCATGGTTGGCGCGGCGACAAGACGATCCCGCATTTGCGATTCACTTTCCGTGGTTCGGTACACCCATGTATTGGCAAGGGCAAGCCGACACCTTGCGAGAACAAATCGAAGCGATGCAAGAACCGCCGCTCATCGTTTAATTCACCCAAAACTGGCTCAGATATGGCCGTGGTGATAGAGTCACCCCATTCAATAAAAAAGGAGACGCAGTGAAGCCTATTTTTGCATCGACGATGCGCGTGCTAATTTGCAGTGCACTACTCATCAATTTCGCTGTTGCACAAACCTATCCCACTAAAGCCATCACCATGGTGGTGCCGTTTCCACCTGGCGGGCTTGCAGATATTGTGGCGCGACCTGTAGCAGACGCAATGTCCAAAGAATTAGGTCAACCTGTTGTAATTGAAAACAAACCAGGTGCGGGTGGCGGCATTGGCATGGGTTATGTGGCCAAATCCAAACCCGATGGATACACCGTGGTGATGGCCTTGTCTTCACTCACCGTAATACCCGAGGCCGATGTGTTGGTGGGCAGACCGCCCATGTTTGCCATCAGCGATTTAAAACCCATTGCAAGATACACCGCAGACCCAACCGTGCTTGCCGTACGCGCAGATTCGCCTTGGAAAACAGCCAAAGATTTTGTAGAAGATGCACGCAAAAGACCAGGTGCGATTAATTATGGTTCATCGGGCAACTACGGCACCATGCATGTGCCCATGGAAATATTGGCGCAAACAGCCACACTCAAACTCACACACATTCCATTCACTGGCGCAGGACCTGCAGTGATTGCATTATTGAGTGGACAAATTGACGCTGTATCCACGGGACCCGCAACGGTGTTGCAACATGTGAAGGCTGGAAAAATTCGCATACTCGGACATTGGGGCGTTGCCAAATTAGATTCCATGCCTGACGTGCCAAGTTTAAAAGATCAAGGACTGAATGCAGAATACGCGCAATGGTCAGGTTTGTTTATTCCAAGCGCAACACCAGAGCCCATTGCACAACGTTTGCGTGTAGCTGCGCGCAACGCGGCACAAGACCCCAAAGTAAAAGAGATCATTCAAAACGCTGGCAGCCCTATTCAATATCAAGACAGCTCAGACTTTGAAAAATATGTACAAGCAGACGCCAAGCGAATGGTCGATGTTGTTAAAAAAATCGGTAAAGTTGAATAAGGAGACTCCCATGTTACGCATTCCATCTTTTATTGTTGCATTGCTTGCAATCGTGTTGATGAGCAACACCGCATCTGCGCAAAGTTATCCTGTTCGCCCCGTCAAAATTGTGGTGCCCTTTGCAACAGGCGGCCCCGCCGATAACTACGCACGTTTTATTGCGCAACGTTTGCAAGACAGCATGGGTCAATCCTTTGTTGTGGATAACAAACCAGGAGCGGGCTCGGTGATTGGTACCGACTTTGCTGCCAAATCGCCCGCCGACGGTTACACCTTGTTGATGATGTCCAACACGCAAACAGTGAATGAAACTTTGATACCTAACAAACCATATGGTTTGCTCAAAGATTTTGTAGGCGTTGCACCAATCAATTATTCAGACTTGGTGTTGGTGGCCAACCCTGGCACCAATTTACAAAACTTAAGTGAACTGATTAAACGCGCACAAGCGCAACCGGGCAAACTCAACTATGCATCGTCTGGCCCAGGTACGCCTTATCACATGGCGGGTGAATTATTTAAAAGCATGGCCAAAATCGATATGGTACACATTCCCTACAAGGGAAGCAGTGGCGCACGCACCGATGTCATCGGTGGGCAAGTGGATATGATGTTTGACGCCGTCACCACCATGACCGAACAAATCAAAGCGGGCAAAGTGCGTGCATTGGCAACGAGTGGCAAACAACGCTCCGATGTATTGCCCGATGTACCCACACTCAGTGAAGCGGGAGTGAGCGGATACGAATCAACCATTTGGTTGGGCATCATGGCCCCTAAAGGTACGCCTAAAAATATCGTGGATGCACTCAATGCGGCAATTAGTAAAATCGCATCACAAAGCGACGTGAAACAACAGTGGAGCAAACAAGGCGCCGCACCGATGGTTATGACGCCCGTCGTGTTTGACAAATATTTGCAAGACGATGTGGCCAAGTGGGCGCATGTGATCAAAACCGCCAATATCAAACTGGACTAACGGTAAGCCACGCGTGAAGACTGATTTCTATATATTGAGTGGCGGTGCGGCGCAATCGTGGATTGCATCGATAAAGCCTGCATTTGAAGCCAAACACCATGTGCGCATACATGCCACCTTTGGGGCAGTGGGCGCGATGAAACAAAAGTTGATGGAGGGTGCACCTTGCGATGTATTAATTTTGAGCCGTACACTCATTAACGAATTGATACAAAGCGGGCATGTAGAAGTCAATACCGACAAAGACATTGGCATCGTTAAAACAGGCGTTGCCGTCAAAGATGGTGTTGCATTGCCCGATGTGAGTACAGCAGAAAATTTAAAACAAACATTGCTCAATGCATCGAGTGTTTTTTTCCCAGATCCCAAACTGGCAACAGCAGGCATTCACTTCATGAAAGTGATGACCGAGTTGGGTGTGGCTGATGTTTTAAAAAATAAACTGCATACGTTTCCCAATGGCAACACAGCCATGCGCGCATTAGCTGATAGTAAAGAGGTGGGTGGCGTGGGTTGCACCCAAGAAACAGAAATTAAATTCACGCCAGGTGTACAGTGGGTGGGTGAGTTGCCAGCGGGCTCGCAACTCAACACCACTTACACCATTGGCTTGTCATCCAAGAGCGAACAAAACTTATTATTCAACGAGTTGATGACGCAATTGCGCCTTCTCAAACCAACATCGCATTGACACGTCTGACATAAGCGGCCGGATCTTCTGGCATGCCACCTTCTGCCAGCAAGGCTTGATCAAACAAAATATGTGCTAAATCGTGAAAGTGAATTTGACCTGCATCGGTGGTTAGCTTTTTAACCAAAGCATGCTCGGGGTTCACTTCTAAAACGGGTTTGGTCTCTGGCGCAGCTTGTCCGGCTTGTTTGAGCATACGCGACAACTGCAAAGAGATGCCATTGTCTTTCACCACCAAACAAGCAGGTGAATCAACCAATCGTGTGGTGACGCGAACTTCTTCTGCTTTATCTTTCAATGCTTCTTGTAGTTTGGCCAATGTGGGCTTGAATGATTCAGCGGCTTCTTCAGCAGCTTTCTTTTCAGACTCGTCTTGCAAGTCGCCCAAGTCAACCGCGCCTTTGGCAACCGATTGCAAGGGTGTGCCATCAAACTCATTTAAAAATCCAAGTGCCCATTCGTCAACCCGATCAGACATCAACAAAACTTCAATCCCTTTTTTGCGGAAAAGTTCCAGCTGCGGACTATTTTTAGCGGCAGACAAAGACTCCGCCGTTAAGTAGTAGATGGCTTTTTGGCCTTCCTTCATGCGTGCTTTGTAATCCGCAAAAGACACGACGCATGTGTCTGTTGTGGTGCTGATGAAGCGAAGCAATTTAGACAATTTTTCTTTGTTGGCAAAGTCTTCGCCAAGTCCTTCTTTGAGTACAGCGCCAAACTCTGCATAAAACTTGCTGTACTGCCCTGCAAGTGCTTTGTCTTCTTGGCTGGCGTCATCTGCCGGTGTGTCGTGTTTGGCCAGGTCTTCAAGCGTTGACAAGACGCGACGCGTGTTGCCTTCGCGAATCGCTTTGACGTCTTTGCTTTCTTGTAACAACTCTCTGCTCACATTAAGCGGCAAATCGGCAGAGTCCACTACGCCTTTGACGAATCGCAAATATATAGGAATGAGCGACTCTGCATCGTCCATGATGAAAACGCGCTTAACGTACAGTTTGATGCCCGATTTTTTGTCGCGGTTGAGTAAATCCATTGGCGCTTTGGATGGGATGTAGAGCAGTTGTGTATATTCCGTACTGCCTTCTACTCGGTTGTGGCTCCAAGCCAGAGGGTCTTCAAAATCATGGCTGATGTTTTTATAAAACTCTTTGTATTGCTCATCGGTCACTTCTTTTTTGTTGCGTGACCACAAGGCGTTGGCTTTGTTTACCGTTTCCCATTCGTTGGTGACAATCATTTTGCCAGGTTGGTTGTCTACTCCTTCAACCCATTCTTCTTTTTGCATCAAAATTGGCAAAGAGATGTGATCGGAATATTTATTAATGACCGATTTGATTTTCCAAGCGCTCAAAAATTCTTCGGCTTCATCGCGCAAATGCAAAATAATATGTGTGCCGCGTTTTTCCTGGGTGATGCTTTCGACTTCAAACTCGCCAGTCCCACCACTAATCCATCTCACCGCTTGATCGGGTTTGAGACCCGCTCTGCGGGTTTCAACGGTAATTTGATCGGCAACGATGTAGCCCGAATAAAAGCCCACACCAAATTGACCAATGAGCGAGCCTTGCTCTTTGGCGTCTGTTTTTTGCTCACCACTCAAGCGGCTCATGAAGTCGCGCGTGCCGCTTTTTGCAATCGTGCCCAAATGATCAATGGCTTCTTGCTCACTCATACCAATTCCATTGTCAGAAATGGCGATGGTTTTTTTATCTTTGTCAAAGCTCACCTTGATTTCTAAATTGGGCGAGTCTTCATAAAGACCATTATTGTTGAGCGCTTCGTAACGCAGCTTGTCGCAAGCGTCAGATGCATTGGAGACGAGTTCGCGCAAAAAGATTTCGGAGTTGGAATACAGGGAATGGGTGACGAGGTGTAAGAGTTGTGACACTTCGGCCTGAAAGGCATGGGTTTTTTTGGTGGTCATGGTTTTAAACATAAAAAAGAACAATGCTCCTTTAAATAGGGGCACTGGGATGGATTTCAAGGTTGGGATTAGCGAGGTAGGGATTCCACTTCTTTTTGCCAGCGATCGATCAGGCGACGGCACTCGGCGGCCTTGCCGTATTTCTCAAAGTCGTACTTGATTAGGCGCATATTGTCGATGGCTGGGATGCGCGGGTCGAGCTTAAATGTTTTGTTGGCGGGCACTTGCAACTATTGGCTTTCCCGCCGATGGCTTGCCCAATAGGGCTCATGAGCCAATCATAATAGCGTTTAGCGTTGGCCGTGTTGCGCGCGCCTTTGATGAGTGCGATACCGCCAATTTCATAACTCGTGCCTTCGCAGGGCGCGAGTGACACCACTGGTATTTATTGTGCCTCCATCCATCAAATCCAAAAATAAAACTAATACCGTTGGCTACTTCACCTTTGGCCACATTAGGCGCTTGTGCTTGACCGCTGCGTGTGTATTGCGTGATGTTTTTGTGTAATACTTTGAGATAGTCGAAAGCCTTTTTCTTCGCCCATGAGTTGCACCAAGCCCGCTATGATGGTGTAGGCCGTGCCACTTGATGCTGGGTGAGAAATTCCGACTTCACCTTTGTAAATCGGTTTGATCATGTCTGACCAACGCTGCGGCACCGGTAATTTTTTCTTTTTTAATACTTCGGTGTTGTAACCAAAACCAATCCCACTGGTATAAAACCCGCCCCACCATGTTTTGAGTTATCTCATACTGACGCACGCTCCAGCTTTGCAAGTCATTGATGTAAGCAGGTCTATAGGATTCAAGCAATCCGATTTCTGCAGCTTGTAAAAAGGGGTCGCCTGTGCCGCCCCACCAAATATCGGTTTTGGGATTGCTTGCTTCGGCGCGTAATTGTGCAAGTGCCTCTCCTGTGGGTTTGTGTGTTTGCAAAACGCGCATGCCCATTGCTTTTTGAAATTCACTCGCCGCCATTTCGCACCAGGATTGATCGGTACTGCAAATGGCATTGACAGTTGGCGTTTGCGCGTGAATCGCAATCGAAAAAATAAAGCTATAAACCAAAAAAATATTTTTTACCATTTCAACAGATCTTTCTTTTCTAAAACTTTTCGTCGTCACCCAAATAACGCCATTGACCTTGAGGCAAGTGCCCTAACTTGACGCGACCCATTCGAACGCGTTTGAGTCCAATGACATGAAGTCCAACGAGTTCGCACATGCGTCGAATTTGTCGCTTGCGCCCCTCTGTTAATATAAAGCGCAGTTGCTCGGGGTTTTGCCATTCCACTTGTGCAGGTCGCAATGATCTACCATCGAGCGACAAACCGTGACGCAGTAAATTGAGTTGGCGTGAATCAAAAGCCGCTTGCACATTTTGAATCGTCTCGCCCAATTGCACGCGTACCAAATATTCTTTTTCGATCCGTGAATCTTCACCAATCAATTGACGCGCAATGCGACCGTCTTGCGTCATCACCAGCATTCCCACCGAATCAATATCCAGGCGCCCAGCGGGCGCGAGTCCTCTTAATTGATCGTTTGAAAATCGATGCGACGATTTGTCTTCGCGCCATCTGTTTTGCGCTTGAAATAATTGCACCGCAGGTGTGTGACCGTCTTCGGCTTGCGCACTCACATACCCCACAGGCTTATGAATTAATATGGTGATTGATTTTTTTTGTAAGCCACGCGCTTGTTGCGATACTTCAATGAGGTCTGTGGGCAACACAGGCACACCCAATACAGCGGGTTGACCATTCACTCTGACCCAACCGCGACTGATCCAATCATCGGCCTCTCGGCGCGAGCACATGCCCAGTTCGGCCATACGTTTGTTGAGTCGAATTGCTTCATTGTTCATGTGTTGTCCAATCCGCTTGATCGTAACGCGGATAAATTTAAAACCTGAATCGTGCCATACGAAACTTTGATATAACCTAATTTTTCTAATGCATTGAGGGCGACATTGACGCGTTGACGCGATAAACCGACAAGGTAGCCCAATTCTTGTTGAGTGATTTGTAACAACTCGCCGACGCTTGGAAACAATGCAGGATTGAACAAAGCCGCCAAACTGCGCGCCACTCGAATATCGGGATTGTTGATACGATCAATTTCTCGCGCTGCAATGAATTGTCCCAAACGTTCATTGAGTTGATTCATCACAAATCGATTGAATCCAATCGAGTGATCAAGCAACCATTGAAAAGTTGCGGTGGGCATACCTGCGACCAAACTGTTACGCAAGGCTTGCACGTTATATCGATAAGACTCCAATTTAATGAGCGTTCCTTCGCCAAACCAACCGCCGGGCGACAAGCCTGTGAATGTGACGCTTTCGCCTTGCGCGTTGGTGGTGCTCATCTTAAGCAGTCCGTCAATCACGCCAAACCAATAGGTCGGGGGTTTACCGATTCGGCACACATAGTCGCCTACCTGTGCATTGCTCACATAGAGATTTGTAACAGCCATTTCTTTTTCGGCCACTGTTAACAAATCAAGCCAAGGAATGTCCTTCAACTCTTGCTCGGTTGGCGCGCGTCTGCGTTGATGAAGCGTTGGGCTCTTGGAATGGGTCTGCATTGTCAGGATGGGGTCAGTTCACCTAGGGGTCTTCCCTAAATTGTCGTTGAAAAGACAAAATAGCGTCAATCTAGAACATACCATCCGTATTAATCTATGTGGTGTCCTCCATGAGACAACACAAGCGTTGAATGTTGTAGCAAAGGGTTTGATTATGGAAACCACGTTTCCTCATCTATTAATAGAACACAGTCAAAAGCGCCCCCAAGCGAGCGCCATGCGTGAAAAAGAATACGGCATTTGGCAGGCTTGGAGTTGGTCGGACATGATGCATCTCACGCAAAACATGGCTTGCGGTATGCATTTGGCAGGGCTCGAGCGTGGCGACCATATGGTCGTGGTGGGCTCTAACCGTCCGCGTTTGTATGCGGTGATGTTGGCCGCGCAATCGTTGGGGGCGATTCCAATTCCGCTTTATCAAGACGCAGCATCCTCTGAATATGTTTTTCCTATTAACAATGCTGAAGTTTCTTTTTGTGTGGCGGAAGACCAAGAGCAGGTTGATAAGCTCATCGAAATTAAAACGCAGTGTCCACATATTCAAAAAATTTATTTTGAACACCCACGTGGTCTTCGTAAGTACGATGAGCCTGGTTTGTCGGCGCTTGATGATTTGATTGAGCAAGGAAAAAAATTTGCGCAAAAGAATCCCGCGTTTTTTCAAAATGAAATCAACCAATCAAACCCCGATGATGTAGCCGCGATGTTTTTTACATCGGGCACCACGGGCAACCCCAAAGGCGTCGTTCATACCCATCGCAGTTTGCTCGATCGTGCACAAGCAGGCGCCGAGTTTGATCGCCTCACAGAACACGAAGAAGTGTTGGCCTATTTGCCACCTGCGTGGATTGGTCAAAATATTTTTAGTTATGCGCAATGGTTGTGTTGTGGCTATGTGGTCAATTGCCCAGAGTCTGCGGTCACGGTCACTATCGATTTAAAAGAAGTGGGCCCCACCTATTATTTTGCCCCCCCGCGTGTGTTTGAAGGTTTGCTCACCAGCGTGATGATTCGCATGGAAGATGCGGGCACCATCAAAAAAAGCATGTTTCATTTTTTCATGGATGTGGCCAAGCGTTGTGGTCCCGCTAAAACTGACGGCAAATCGCTCGGCGTTGTTGACGCGTTGTTGTATGCAGTAGGTAACTTGTGCGTGTATGGGCCTTTGCGCAATAATTTAGGTATGTCTCGCGTGCGTGTGGCGTACACCGCGGGCGAAGCCATTGGCCCCGATCTGTTTTTGTTTTACAGATCGATTGGAGTCAATCTCAAACAGTTGTATGGCTCCACAGAAACAGCGGTGTTTGTTTGCTTGCAACCCGACAACCAAGCCAAAGCCGATACAGTGGGCATACCTTGCAAAGGTGTTGAAATCAAAGTGTCCGATGTGGGCGAGATATTGGTCAAGTCCAAAGGGCTGCTCAAAGAATATTACAAAAATCCACAAGCAACTGCAGAAGTATTAACAGCCGATGGCTGGTATCACACCAGTGATGCAGGATTTATTGACAGCCAAGGCCATCTCAAAATCATCGATCGAGTCAAAGATGTGGGTCGCATCAAAGGTGGCGCCAACGATGGTGCTATGTTTGCACCCAAGTATGTTGAAAACAAACTCAAATTTTTTCCTTACATCAAGGAAGTGGTTGCTTATGGCGATCAACGTGAAAAAGTATGCGTCATGATCAACATTGATTTTGATGCAGTGGGCAATTGGGCCGAGCGACGCAACTTGCCTTATGCGGGCTATACCGATGTGGCACAAAAGCAAGAAGTGTATGAATTGATTTTAGGTTGTGTAGAAAAAGTCAATGCAGATTTAGCGCAAGATGAATTATTGGCGGGCTCACAAGTGAGTCGCTTTTTGATACTGCACAAAGAACTCGATGCCGATGATGGTGAACTCACACGTACGAACAAAGTCAGACGTGGCTACATTGCCGAAAAATACAGCGTCCTTGTTGACGCTTTGTATGACGGCAAAACACAGCAGTTTGTAGAAACTGCCGTTAAGTTTGAAGACGGCAGAAGTGGCAGTGTAAGCGCCACACTCAACATCAGCGATGCACAAACCTTTGTGACAGTGGGGAAAGCCGCATGAGCAAACAAATAGGCGATGTGATTTTGGATGTGAGCAACATCAGTTTGAGCTTTGGCGGTGTGAAAGCGCTTACTGATATTTCTTTCAATGTGCGCGAACACGAAATACGCTCCATCATAGGCCCCAACGGTGCGGGTAAAAGCTCAATGCTCAATTGCATCAACGGTGTTTACACACCACAGCAAGGAACAATTTCTTTTAAAGGTAAAACCTTTGATCACATGGACAGCCACGAAGTAGCCACCATGGGAATTGCGCGCACGTTTCAAAATTTGGCTTTATTTAAAGGCATGAGTGTGCTTGACAACATCATGACGGGTAGAAACCTGCGCATGAAGAGCAATATCTTTTTGCAAGCTTTGCGAATTGGCCCTGCAGAGCGCGAAGAAGCCATGCACCGCGACTATGTGGAACACATCATCGACTTTTTAGAAATTCAAGCTTTTCGCAAAACACCCGTGGGTCAATTGCCCTATGGTTTGCAAAAGCGTGTCGATTTAGGTCGTGCATTGGCACTTGAACCACAAGTGTTGTTGCTTGATGAACCGATGGCTGGTATGAACGTCGAAGAAAAACAAGACATGTGTCGTTTTGTGTTGGATGTGAACGACGAGTTCGGTACCACAGTCGTGTTGATTGAACACGACATGAGCGTGGTGATGGATATTTCAGATCGCGTGGTGGTGCTCGATTATGGTAAAAAAATTGGCGACGGCACACCTGAAGAAATTCGCAACAACGAGGAAGTCATCACCGCTTACCTCGGCACATCGCATTAACAGGACAGCATCATGGCATTCTTTTTAGAAACATTCATTGGCGGCCTCATGGCTGGCATGCTTTATTCATTGGTCGCATTGGGATTTGTTTTGATCTTTAAGGCGTCGGGTGTTTTTAATTTTGCGCAAGGCGCGATGGTTTTGTTTGCTGCATTGGCAATGGCGCGTTTTGCAGAATGGATTCCAGCTTGGACGGGCCTCGATAATTTTGTGGTCAATGTATTGCTGTCATTTGCTGTTGCGGTTGTTGTGATGTTTGTGGTGGCTTGGTCGATTGAGCGCTGGGTTTTGCATCACTTGGTCAATCAAGAAGGAACGACTTTGTTGATGGCCACATTGGGCGTTGCTTATTTTTTAGACGGCATCGGTCAAACTATTTTTGGCTCTGACATTTACAAAATCGACATTGGCATGCCCAAAGAACCAGTGATGGCTTTTCAAAATATTTTTGACGGTGGTCTGCTCATCAATCAAGAAGATTTAATTGCGGCGGCGATTGCGGCGACGTTGGTTGGCATGCTCACTTTGTTTTTTCAAAAAACTGCAACTGGTCGTGCACTGAGAGCAGTGGCCGATGACCACCAAGCCGCGCAATCGATTGGTATTCCACTCGATCGCATTTGGGTGATTGTTTGGTGTGTGGCAGGTGTGGTGGCCTTGGTTGCGGGTGTGATTTGGGGCTCTAAGCTTGGCGTTCAATTCACCTTATCAACAGTTGCGATGCGCGCATTGCCCGTGGTGATTTTGGGTGGACTCACTTCAGTGCCTGGCGCCATCATTGGTGGTCTCATCATTGGAGTTGGCGAAAAATTATCTGAAGTGTTTTTAGGCCCCTATGTCGGTGGCGGTATTGAAATCTGGTTTGCTTATGTGTTGGCGTTGATTGTTTTGTTATTCAGACCACAAGGCTTGTTTGGCGAAAAAATCATTGACCGCGTTTAAGCCATCAAAAGAGGCACAACATGTTTTACAGAGAAAACGGTCAATTCAAAACGTCTTACCGTTCAGACCAACAAATTTTTCCGATTGCACAAGATCGTTGGGGCATTGTGTTGCTGTTGGCGTTTGCGTTGGTGGGCATTCCATTGCTCGCCGATGAATACATCTTTCGCGCCATTTTGATTCCATTTTTAATATTGGCTTTGGCAGCGTTGGGCGTGAATATTTTGGTGGGCTATTGCGGACAAATTTCACTCGGCTCGGGTGGCTTTATGGCCGTTGGTGCGTATGCTGCATACAACTTCTTTATTCGCGTCGACGGCATGCCTGTTATTGTGGCTTTGTTATTGGGTGGCGTGTTTGCAACCCTCGTGGGCATCTTGTTTGGCATACCGAGTTTGCGTGTAAAAGGTTTGTATTTGGCAGTGGCCACATTAGCGGCACAATTTTTTTGCGACTGGGCTTTTTTGCGCATCAAATGGTTCACCAACGATTCCGCATCAGGTGTAGCAGCAGTATCCGATCTGCAAGTGTTTGGATTTTCTGTGAACTCACCTTTAGAAAAATATTTTTTCTGTTTGGGGTTTTTAATGGTGTTTGGACTGCTTGCCAAAAATTTAGTCAGAAGCGCGATTGGACGTGAATGGATGGCGATACGCGACATGGACGTTGCAGCGGCCGTGATTGGTATTCGCCCCATGTACGCCAAGCTCAGCGCATTTGCAGTCAGCTCATTCATTGTTGGTGTTGCGGGCGGCTTGTGGGCCTTTGTGTATCTCGGTTCGTGGGAGCCTGCTGCTTTCTCGGTTGATCGTTCATTCAATTTGTTGTTCATGGTGATTTTGGGTGGTCTGGGTTCCATCATGGGCAGTTTTTTTGGCGCGGCGTTTATGGTTGTGTTGCCCATTGCAATCAATCAATTTTTACCCCTCATCGGTCAAGCAGTTGGTATCACCATCAGCACGGCCAACATCACACATGCAGAGTTCATCATTTTTGGGGCACTCATTGTTTGGTTTTTGATTGTGGAGCCACACGGCTTGGCAAGGTTGTGGAGTATTGGCAAACAAAAAATGCGCATCTGGCCATTTCCCCACTGATATTTTTGTGTTCGTGTTTGTTTTTTTAAAGAAGGAGACCTGTATGAAGTTTCGTCATTTGACATTAGCAATTACGCTGGTGACCGCAGGGCTATCAGCCTTGGTGTCCACT
>RFYV01000057.1 GCA_009921265.1 Betaproteobacteria bacterium
TGGGGACATGCGTTTGAGCCACCGATTGGGCCCATGGGCTACGAGCCTGTAAGCACTGCAGCGCGCAGACCTTACAAAACATTAGATGGATTTTTGGCTTTGCTGCCTTATAACGATTTGCATTGGAATCGTTTTTTTGAACTCGCTGGTGAATCGCAAATCATGCAAGACCCACGGTTTGCAACGTTTGCCGCACGTCAAAAAAATGTCCAATTGGTTTGGAATGAAATAGAAAAACAAATTGCCAGAAAAACAAATGCACAATGGTTGGAATTACTCACGCCAGAAGATATTCCTTTTTCTGTTGTCAACAGCTTAGAAGATTTGGTCAATGATCCGCATCTTAAAAGCGTTGATTTTTGGCAAATCCATCAACACCCCTCTGAGGGTTCTTTGCGTATGGCGCGCGTGCCAATACAAATGAGCGGTGCCAGAACTGACTTTAAGCGTTTGCAACCTCTACTGGGTGAGCATTCAAAAGAAATTTTGCAAGAATTGGGTTTTGATGATTCACGCATTTCTCAGTGGACTACAGTCGGTGGTCCATGTCATACGTCTTGATTTTTAAATTGGATTTTTAAAATGATTCCTCGTAAACTTTTTAACTCAGATCACGATCTTTTTCGCGATACGGTGCGTCGCTTCATCGAAGAACACGTCACTCCCTTTCATGCGCAATGGGAGAAAGACGGACAAGTACCTAAAGATTTGTGGATCAAAGCGGGCCAATTGGGGTTGCTTTGCTGCAACGTGCCCGAAGAGTTCGGTGGAATGGGTGGGGATTTTTTGCACAGCACGATCTTGATCGAAGAGATGGCGCGCGCAGGTACAACAGGTCCGACGTTTTATTTGCACTCGGATATTGTTGCGCCGTATTTGGTTGATTTCGGAACCAAAGAACAAAAACAAAAGTGGTTACCCAAAATGGCAACGGGTGAAGTGATTGGCGCTTTGGGAATGAGTGAGCCCTCAGGTGGAAGTGACGTACAAAATATTCGAACGCAAGCCATTCGCGATGGTGACTCCTATGTGATCAATGGTCAAAAAGTCTTTATCACCAATGGGCATACCGCTGATATATTGGTGTTGGCGTGTAAAACAGACCCCACTGCACGAGGCAAAGGCGTGAGCCTAATAATTGTGGAGACCAACACGCCAGGCTTTACACGTGGTCGCAAATTGGAAAAAATGGGTTGCAAAGCGCAAGATACATCAGTGGACCAAAGAATATGCGGTGGATCGAAAAATGTTTGGCCAAACTTTGGCTGATTTTCAAAACACACGCTTCAAGTTAGCAGGTTTGACTGCAGAAGTTTTAGCGCAACGCGTGTTTGTCGATCGTTGTATTGAAATGCATCTCAAAGGTGAGTTTGATGCAGTGGATGCGGCATGCGCCAAACTCGTGACCACCGAGCTACAAGGTAAAGTGATGGACGAATGCTTGCAATTTTTTGGTGGTTGGGGCTATATGTGGGAATACCCGATTGCACGTGCCTTTGCTGATGCGCGTATGTGTCGACTCGGTGGTGGAGCGGCCGAAGTGATGCGTCAAATCATTGGCAATTCAATTTTGCCAAAAGTTAATCAACCCAAGCGTGCTTAAACGCGTGCAGAAAAGATTTCAAATGTACTCATTGCGTGATCAGGCTTGTGTAACGGGTGTCGGTGAAACCGCTTATATGCGCGGCTCAATCAAAAATGCGTTTGAACTTCAACTTGAAGCTTCTCTCAAAGCATGCTCCGATGCAGGTTTAAAACCATCTGAGATTGATGGAGTGATTCCGATTGGCATTGTCAGTGGTACGGCCGAGGACTTCATTGATAACCTCGGCATTACTGATTTGCGATTTTCTGCATTGATACCGCATGGTGGTGCAAGTCCTGTGATGGCATTGCAATGCGCGGCATCTGCCATTGCTACGGGTGTGTGCAAACATATATTAATTACTTTTGGTCGCAATGTAAGCGCGGCATCCAATAAAGCAGGCGCTCGTATTCACAACATGCCGCAGTTTCATTACGTGACCGAATTTGAATACCCAATTGGCTCTATTGCACCTGCACAAATTTATGCGCCAATGGCAACACGGCATATGGAGTTGTACGGCACCACGGTTGCACAGTTTGGTGCGGTGGCAGTGGCGTGTCGCACGCACGCATTGCTCAATGACAATGCGGTCATGAAAAAACCTATCACGCTAGAAGATCATTTCAATTCACGCATGATTTCCGATCCCTTTCGATTGCTTGATTGCAGTTTGGAGAGCGATGGCGGTGCAGCCATTATTGTGAGTGCAGCGCCGATTGCAAAAGATATGAAGCAACCCGTTGTTTATATTTCGGGTGTTGCTGAAGGTCACCCTGATTCGCCAGGATCGATTACACAACGCCCTGATATGACCAGTCTAGGAATTGCCAAGGCCTCTCATCGTGCATTTGAAATGGCAGGGGTTAAACACGCCGATATTGATGTTGTAGAAATTTATGATTGCTTCACTTATGCAGTCATTAGACAAATCGAAGACATGGGATTTTGTGAAAAAGGCGAGGGTGGTCCTTTTGTTGAAAATGGTCGCTTGCATTTAGACGGTGACTTACCCACCAATACGCACGGTGGTTTGTTGTCGCAAGCCCATGTTTGGGGTTTGAATCACGTTGTTGAATTGACGCGTCAGTTGCGTGGTCAAGGTGGTCGCGCGCAAGTGCGTGACGCCAAGATTGGATTGGTATCGGGCTATGGTGATTTGGGTGATGGTGCCGTCGCCATTATGCGAAAAGGATAAAGCATGACAATCATTGAAAAACCATTACCCATTCCAAATGCTTTATCACAACCCTATTGGGATGCTGCACACCAAGGCCGTTTGGTGTTGCAGTGCTGTGCGTCGTGTAATACCGTCAGGCATTACCCGCGCTTGCTTTGTACGCAATGCTACAGCGATCAATACACATGGCAAGAAAGTTTAGCCAAAGGAAAAATTCACAGTTGGACTGTTGCGCATCATGCGTTTCATGTGGCATTCAAAGAAGACCTCCCCTATACCTTGGTCACTGTTGATTTGAACGAAGGTGTGCGCGCCATGGGTGTTTGGCGGTCGGCACAACAACCTCAAATAGGAATGCCTGTTCAAGGCAAATTTTTGTTAAGCGAGGGACGAGCAGATTTACAGTTCAACGCTCTTGCATCTTCATAATCATGGATGAATGAAGGATAAAATATAGACCATGAATGCAACCGCAATAAAAAAACCAATAGCTCGCAAATCTGTGCGCAAAATAAAAAGTCATTTGACAAAAGTAGTCTCTGCTCAGTCAACTTCGGTTAATAAATTGCAACCCGAGGAAGATATTCGTGATGCAGTATCCAAACTCAAGCGTGAACGTATCATCTCAACCGCACTCGAGTTGTTTAATCAAAATGGACTGACCAATACAACCTTAGATGCAATTGCTGAACGCATGTGTGTAACCAAGCCATTTATTTATGCGCACTTTGACTCAAAGAACGATTTGCTTGCGGAGATTTGTTCGCGTGGCATTCGAGCATCGCTCGATGTGCTCAACAGAGTCGTTGCTTCAAGAGGTACTGCATCCGAAAAATTGAGTGTATTGGCTCATGACTTTATGTTGGCGGTGATCGAAAATCAAGGGGCTATTGCAATTTATACAAGAGAAGAAAAGCATCTCTCTGAAGAAAGCAATTTAGAGATTCAAAAAATGCGCCGCGAGTTCGACCGTAAATTTTGTGCTTTGCTCGAGCGTGGCGTCAAAGACTGTGAATTTAAAGTGGACGACGTTCAACTCACCTCATTGGCTATTGGTGGCATCATCAGTTGGTCTTATGTCTGGTACAGACCCAATGGTCGTTTAAGCAAAGAGCAAACGGCATCGCATGTTTCAAGTTTGGTGATGGCGATGGTGCAAAGCCATCAACATTAAACCATCATTTGTTGATTGATTGAATCCAATGTTTGTTATGTTCGCCAAGTTGCGGCGCGTCTCTCTTCAGGTCAAAATTTTGACCGTCAAATAAGATGGGTTGTAAAACATAACGATTACCGTTGACTTGTCCTATGAGTGGACGCGACTTGATTTGCGGATTGTTCATCACCTCCGACATGGGTAGCACAGGGCCAAAAGCAATTCCTTTTTCTTCAAGCTTGGCGTATAACTCTGCATAGTTCCATTTGTAAATCGCTTGACGAAGTTGTACGTCGATGTCATCGGTTTTGGCGCTTCTCTGTGACTCATTCATATCAGCAATATCATTTAATTGCAATAAATGGCACAAATCGCGCCACATTGAATCTTCACCGGCAATGCTAATAGTGATTTGTTTTTTGTCCTTCGTTGAAAAAATTCCATAACCAGGATCCAAAGGTGGCAAATCGCGAATTGGCCATTGATTCATGGGCGGCGTTAAAAAAGGTGTCATCCAACTCAGTAAGGAATCTTGCATTGAAATATCAAGTGTGCCACCCTGTTGGGTGCGCATGCGATCAAACAAGGCGGTGACGACGCCCAAGGCTGCAAACATCGCCGAAGAGATATCCGCCAATGGGAGCATCGGTACATCGCTGCGTTTTTCTTCGCCAGGTGTAGCTCTGAGTAAACCTAAAGCGCCCTGAATACTCAAATCATGGCCTGCAATGTGCGACCAAGGTCCAGTTTGTCCAAATGAAGAAATCGATACATAAATGAGGGATGGTTTTTTTGTGCGTAAAGCCTTAGAACTCAAACCCAATCGTTCCATCACACCAGGCCGAAAACCTTCAAGAACCACGTCTGTATCTTCGAGCAATTGAAAAAAAGATGCGCGTCCTTCGTCACTTTTTAAATTTAAAGTCACTGATTGTTTGTTGCGATTAAAAGAGTTAAATAAACCTTGAAAGCGTCGCGATGGATCGCCCCCTTGCGGCCTTTCAATTAATATAACCTCAGCACCCATATCTGCCAATAACTGTGTGGCATATGGTCCTGGATATTGTTCGGCCAAACTTAACACGCGAATGCCATGG
The DNA here is from genome assembly GCA_009921265.1 of Betaproteobacteria bacterium. Classification (GTDB taxonomy): domain Bacteria; phylum Pseudomonadota; class Gammaproteobacteria; order Burkholderiales; family Burkholderiaceae_C; genus Limnohabitans. Next base: position 5,019 of record RFYV01000057.1, read on the forward strand.
AGTGGGGCCTGAGCCATCTGGATCGCCTTTACTTTCTTATTAGGATTTTTAGATACCGATTAGTATATCCGCAGCCTATTCAGCATGTCTTTTTATATTTGTGGTAAGATTTTCGGAAAAGAGGATTTATTTTCGCATATTCGAAAATCTGTCAAATGTTTTTAATTAGAAAAGGTGGTGTATGGCAATCAATCGACAGGTAGGCGTTATAGGGCAAGCCGTATACGCTCCGCGAAATGCAGCGCAGGCCTCTCTTGAAGAGGGTTTGTATGCGGTCACGCATGCAGCATTAAAAAATGCAGGACTGACCATTGAAGACATCGACGGTATTGTCGTTGCGGGCCACGATCAAATGGATGGACGTGCAATCACCATCATGATGGCCTCGGGCTCTGTGGGAGGTGTCACGCGAGATATTTTGGCAACGCCTTCGGGTGCAGAGCATGCATTTGTATTGGGTGCACTGCGTGTTCGCTCGGGCATGTACAAAACACAGTTGGTGGTGTCATGGAGTCCATTGGAAACAGAGAATATCAATGATGTTCAGCGATTGGCCAATGATCCGTATTACCATCGTCAATTGCCGTTGGATGATTTGGCATCGCACGCATTACAAGCCAATGTGCTTGAGCACTCTATTCCAAAATTACGCGATGCGGTGATTGAACTCACACGACAAATGCGTCAAAACGGCGTCAAGGCTTATCCCCATTACAGTCCCGCACCCACTGAAAAAGTTTGGATTGAAGGCGGCAAGATGCTGCGTTATCCTCTCACCCAAGGTATGGTGTCGCCTGCTGCATTTGGCGCGGTGGCCTTGGTACTTGCAGGTGATGAATGGCTCAATGAGCATAAAGATCATTCAACTGCATTTGTGCACGGTATGGGTTGGGCCACAGAGACTGCTTATTTGGGCGATCGTGACCTATCGCAATTAACGTCGCTCAAAGCCGCAACTCAACAAGCTTATGTGGAAGCTGGCATTACAAAACCTCAATTTGATCTTGCAGAAGTTGCCGATGCAACTGCTTATCAAGCATTGATGTCTTTAGAAGGGCTTGGTTTGTGTGATCGCAAAAATTGGGTCGATGCTGTATTCAAAGGAGACTTTGACCATCAGGGTTCAATGCCAGTCAATCTATCGGGTGGCGCGTCGTCGTTCAATCCTATTTTTTGTTCGGGTTTGATGCGCATTGCAGAAGCCGCCAATCAGGTGCGTGGATGCGCAGGTGCACATCAAAAATCAAATGTTAAGAAATCTGTCGCTCATGGTGCAAGTGGATTCGCCATGCAATACAACACCGTTGTTGTGTTTGGCAAGCAACCCAGGGAGGCTTTGAAATGAAAGTTCCACGCGTAGGCATTATTGGCATTGGTCAATCCGAATTCAAAGCCAGAAGACCCGATGCCAACTATCCAGAGTTGGTTCGTGAGGCCGTCACGATTGCAATGAAAGATTGCAAACGTGAACTCGATGAAATCGAAGCGGTTGTTTATTCATTAGCGCCTGATGCATTGCTCGGTATTGGTAATGCAGAACGTTTGGGTGTGGATGCCGTTGGTGCTCGCAACAAACGATTCATGCGTATCAACACAGGTGGTTCAACGGGGATTTCTTCGTTAGCAGCAGCACATTCACACATCGCCGCAGGTGCGTGTGATTTGGTGTTGGTTGCGGGTGCAGATAAAGTGGGTGAATGCGGCGACTCGCAAACAATTCTGAATAAAATTTGGGATCCTGTTTACGAGCGACCCTTGCCTTTGGGCACCATCACCATGTTGGCAATGTCTGCTGTGCGTTATATGCACAAGTACGGCATGACCGAAGAAGATATGGCTGCGATTGTGGTTAAAAACAGAGCGCATGCAGCACTCAATCCCAAAGCGCATTTGCGCACGCCCACAACGATTGAAGAAGTGATGCATTCACGCATGATTTCATGGCCAATCAAATTATTTGATTCGTGCCCACAATCGAGTGGTGGTTGTGCCATGGTGTTGGCCTCTGAGCAATATATCAAAGACAACAAACTCGATGCAGTTTGGATCACTGGTGTTGCGCACTGCACAGAAAGTTATTTCATTGGTGACCGCATGGGTAATGGCTACATTGCCGATCACGCAGATTCACAAGCCATGGGCGAGGCGTGTCAACGTGCTTACAAAATGGCCGGTGTTATTGATCCAACTAAACAAATCGACGTTGCAGAACTCTATTCGCCTTTTAGCAATACTGAGTTTCATGCGATTGAGGGTGCAGGTCTCGCAAAATTAGGTCAAGCGCCTGGCATGCTCAAAGATGGTCATTTCAAATTGGGTGGTCCTACACCTGTTAACCCATCGGGTGGCGTGTTGTGTACCAATGCGATTGCGGTCACCGCCATGGTGCGTGTGGCAGAAACTGCACTTCAAGTGTGGGGTCGTGCAGGCGGGCATCAAGTCAAGGGTGCCAAGCGTGGAATTGCAAGTGGCAATGGTGGAGATCATCAATTCTTCGGCGCCATGGTTGTCGAAGCTTAATTATTTTTTTAGTTAAAGGAATTTCAAATGGAACTCATGACAAGAACAGAAAATTGGAACATCACCTATCGCCATGCTTTGGGTGAAACCGCCAGTTATTTTTACGCTCAAATTCGTGACAAGCAACAAATTTATGGTCGTCGCGATGCAAAGTCTGGACGCGTACTTGTGCCTCCTCGTGCGTTTTCGGACGAGACGCTCGAGCCCACCAAAGAATGGGTGCCAGTCGGGCCTGAAGGAACAATTGAATGCTTCACGATTGTTTACGAAGCGTTTAATAATTTGCCCGATCCTCCATACGCATTTGGTTATGTGCTTCTCAAAGGCGCAGACACAGCAATTGGTGGTTACTTTAAAGGCATCGATTTAAAAGACGGTGCAAAAGCAGCCAAACAATTGGCTGTTGGAACACCCGTGATCACTCGCTTTGCAAAAGAAAGAGTCGGAGACGCTCTTGATTTTTGGTTTGAATTACAAGGATAAATTATGACAAACACCCGTCGACAAATTTTGACTGCCGCTGCTGCCTTGCCTTTTGCTTGTCAAGAGGCTTGGGCGCAAGCTGATAGTACGATACGAATTTCGGTGGGTTTTCCTCCTGGTGGGTCGGGTGACTTGTTTGCCAGAATATTGGCTGAAGCTATGCACACCGAAACAGGTAGAGCGGTGGTTGTGGAAAACAAACCCGGTGGCGGTGGAATGACTGTTGCGATTAATTTTTTACGTGCACCCAAAGACGGTAATCAATTGATGTTGGCAACGGGTTCAACCGCAATCTCTGCACCCATTTCTCGGGCCAAGCCACCGTACAACTCGGTTGAAGATTTTCAATGGATTGCGTTGTTATCCAATGCGCCATTTGTCATTGCGATTCATCCATCGATTCCAGCCAATAATTTAAAAGAATTCATTGCCTATGCCAAATCGCGCCCTAATAAATTGTCTTATGGTCATGCGGGTTTGGGAACAACTGTGCATTTAGCTGCAGAGTTGTTCAAAGAGCAAGCAGGATTGGATATTGCAGATATTGCGTACGCCGGCAGTGCAGGTGCTATCACAGATACGATTTCTGGCAACGTTCAGATGATTGTTGAGACCACGGGGACATTGCTGCAGCATCACAAATCAGGCAAGATGAAAATCATTGCATGTATGGCGACCGCACGTGAAAAAATCGCACCTGAAATTCCAATTGCACGCGAAAGCGGTTTGGATTTGATTGCAGGTACTTGCAATTTGTTAGCTGCGCCCTTGGGCACGCCACCAGCCTTGATTGAACCCATCAGCAAAGCATTGGCCCGTGTGATGGATAAGCCCGCGGTGCAAGAGCGATTGTCGCAATTGGGTATTCAACCCATCACACAATCGACGCCTGCGCAAGCGCGTGAATATGTCGCCGCTGAAATTGCACGCTGGTCTCCCATTGTGAAAAAACTCAACATTGCTTTGTAAGTCTTTCAATTTGGTTTTTTATTGGGCAACACAACGATGAATACAAAGCCCTTGAATCCAAACAGTGTGAAAGCACTGTTGCAACCGACATCGGTTGCGCTGATTGGCGCGTCTGATCGATCGCGTTGGAGTTCACTTGCGCTGCAAAATTTAAAGCAGGGTTCTTATGCGGGACCGGTGCATTTAATCAATGCCAATGGCAGTTTGGTTCAAGGACAAGCAACCGCAAAGCGATGTGCTGAATTAAACAAACCCGTGGATTTGGGTTTGATCATGGTTCCCTATGAATCGGTCACACCTTGTTTAATTGACGTTGCGCAAGCAGGAGCACGCACTGCAATTATTCTCACCTCTGGTTTTGCAGAAATGGGTAAAGCAGGTGTTATTGCGCAACTTGAGTTGGCAAAAACCGCTGAGCATTTGGGTGTGCGCTTGCTCGGTCCTAATTGTTTGGGTTTTATTAATTTTGTGCATCAAGCGCATGTATGGACAACACCGATTGCCAAGCAGGTTCATCACAAAGGTGTGGCGATTGTTTCGCAAAGTGGTGCCACTGCATTGTTTTTGAACGATCTTGCAAGCAAGCAATCGGTGGGATTGAGTTATGTGGTTTCAACGGGCAATGAAATCGATTTTGATATCACTGATTTTGTTGACTACTTGATTGATGATGAGTCGACTCAATGCATTGCTTTATTTGCAGAAACATTTCGCAGGCCCGATTTGTTTATTCAAGTGGCACAAAGAGCCATGCGTGCAGGTAAACCGATTGTTATTTTGAAAGCAGGCGCAGGAGAAGTGAGTGCCAAATCGGCAATGGCGCATACGGGCTCATTGGTTGGGGACGATCGCGTTTTTGACGGCGTATGTCAGCAATACGGATTGATTCGAACGTATTCATTGGATGAATTGCTTGCGACGGCGCATGTGATGAGTCAGACGGGTGTGCTGAGTGACGGCGGTTTATGCATGATCAGTAACTCGGGTGGAGTTTGCGAAATTGCAGCCGACACGGCTGAAAAAGCAGGCATGTCCTTGCCTGAATTTGAAGCCTCGATTCAACAACAACTGCCATCGTGTTTGCCATCCATTGCAACCATTCATAACCCATTGGATTTGACGGGTGCGGTTACACCTGCTCAATGCGAATCGATCATTGAATGCGTGGCCCAACAAAAAAACTTTGCTGCCATTTTGATTGCTTGGTATGAATTACCCAACGAAGTTTCGCAGTTAACCGAACGTACTGAGCAATCTTATCTGCACATATCCAATGCCATGAATCGCATTGACACCGTGGCTTTTGTCACCTGTTACACACCCGCACAAGTCAGTGACTACACGGAGTCTTTATTGGAACAATGGCCGCTTCGATATTTAGCCTGCGGCGTTGATCGGTCTCTGGGTGCATTAGCCAAAGCCATGTGGTGGTCTGGACAATACCGTCATCATCAAAAAAATCAAACGAAGGTAACTGCTATAAAAAGCTATCCAGGTGTACGTCCTCAATCCGAATACCAAGCATTAAGTTATTTGGCCACTCAAGGTGTGCCCACCATTCCCATTCGATTGGTTCAATCGGCAGATGAGGCCGTTGCGCACGCGCGTACGCTCAATGTGTCGGTGGTTCTCAAAATTGCGTCCCCCGATATTGCGCACAAAACAGAAGTCGGTGGTGTTTGTTTAAATTTAAAAAATGAAAAAGAAATTGTTGATGCATACGCTAGCATGATACAACGCGTTTGGGTTGCATGCCCACAAGCCAAATTGGAAGGCGTTTTGGTTGCACCTATGCGTGATAGTGGCGTTGAGTTGTTGGTTGCCATGACGCGCGATCTGCAATGGGGCCCTGTCATCTTGGTGGGCTTAGGGGGCGTTTGGGTTGAGATATTAAAAGATGTGGCGATGCGTGTGTTACCTGTTAATGCGCAAGAAGTTGGACGCATGTTGGCGCAACTCAAAGGGCAAGCGCTATTGAATGGGTTTCGCGGCACGCCTGCTGTTGATGAAAAAAAATTATGTCAAGTCATCAGCCATTTGGGCGACGCGATGTTGAGCCTAGGCGATGAATTAGAAACCATGGAAATCAATCCTCTGTGGGTGAGGGGCGATCAAATCGAAGCATTGGATGCCCTTTGTGTATGGAATGAAAATTCTAAATAAAAAATGAAAACACCTTTGTGTCATCAGTTAGGTTGCGAGTTACCCATTTTTGCTTTTTCTCATTGCAGAGATGTGATTGTGGAGGTGACCAAGGCCGGCGGTTTTGGCGTGCTCGGTGCTTCTACTTTTTCTCCTGAGCAACTGGAGTTGGAATTGAAGTGGATTGATGATCATGTCAATGGCAAGCCTTACGGTGTTGATGTGTTGATACCCACTGCATACGATAAGAGCGCAGAACAATCTCCCGATGATTTGGCGCGCATGATTCCACAAACGCATCGCGACTTTATGGAAAATATTTTGTCGAATGCAAATATTCCTTCATTGCCCGAAGAAGACAGACAACGCATTCACAAAGAGATTGTGGACGGTCGCGGCAATATGACGCCCGATGGAGCCAGACGCTTGTTACAAGTGGCCTTGACGCATTCACAAGTGAAGTTGGTGGTGTCTGCATTGGGCTCGCCACCACCCGATGTTGTTGCAGATCTCAAAGCGCGTGGTGTGATGGTGGGTGCAATGTGTGGCAAAGGTGAACACGCCAAGCGACATCAAGCAGCGGGAGTTGAATTGATTGTGGCTCAGGGTACGGAAGCAGGTGGACACACAGGCGATGTAGCGACCATGGTGTTGGTGCCACAAGTGGTGCAAGCGGTGGGTTCTGGTGTGGCTGTTCTTGCAGCGGGTGGTATTGCAAAGGGCAGTCAAATTGTTGCTTCGTTGGCTTTAGGTGCGCAAGGTGTTTGGTGTGGCACTTTGTGGTTGGCCACACGCGAGAGTGAACTCGATCCATTTGAGCGCAGCGTCTTGCTTGCAGCAAAAACAGAAGACGCGGTTCGCAGAAAAGCACGCACAGGCAAACATGTGCGCATGCTCAAAAGTGAAATGTCGGAGGCATGGGAAAAAGACGACGCACCAGATTATCTGCCCACACCTTTGCAAGGTATTTTGTATAACGAAGCGCATGCGCGCGTTGTCAAAGCCAAACGCAAAGAGTTGTATTCATTTCCTGCGGGTCAGGTGGTGGGTATGCTCAATGAAGAAACCACTGTCAAACAAGTGATGGTGCAATTGCAAGAGGAATATTTAGAGACGATGGATCGATTGCATCAATTGTCAGCCATGAATGGAGAAGATGAATCATGAGCAAAGAAGTTTTGGTTGAACACTGCGATGGCATGGTGATCATCACCATCAATCGACCCGAGGTTAAAAATGCAGTCAATAGAGCTGTGTCTTATGGTGTGTGCTCTGCAGTCGATGAATTAGATGCACGAGATGATTTGCACGTGGGAATCTTAACGGGTGCAGGTGGTAATTTTTGTGCGGGTATGGATTTGAAAGCTTTTTTGCGTGGCGAAATTACTCGCGTTGAAGGTCGTGGCATTTTAGGCATTGCCATCACGCCTCCCAAAAAACCTTTGATTGCAGCCGTTGAAGGTTATGCATTGGCGGGTGGTTTTGAATCGGTTTTGGCTTGCGATTTGTTAGTGGCGTCACGCGAGGCCAAATTTGGAATACCTGAAGTCAAACGCGGTTTGGCTGCTGCTGCAGGTGGATTGATGCGCTTGCCTCGTTTAATTCCACAACGCATTGCCATGGAGGCGGCGCTCACAGGAGATTTCATAAGCGCCGAGCGTTTGTATCAATTGGGTTTGATCAATGTATTAACTGAACCTGGTGAGGCGCTCGCACACGCCAAAGTATTGGCAAAAAAAATCATCGCCAATGCGCCACTGGCCGTTGCAGCAAGTAAGCGTGTGATTGTTGAACAACGAGATTGGCCATTGGATGAGATGTTTAAACTACAAGAAAGCATCACGGGTCATTTGCTTAAATCGGAAGATGCGCGCGAAGGCGCTACCGCTTTTGCAGAAAAACGCGCAGCTGTTTGGAAATCTAAATAAAAAGAGATGTGTGTGATGAATACATTGAAAGAAAAAAAATGGAATTAGGTTTTTTCACAATGCCCATGCACCCCACGGGGAAAGATTGGCAGTTGTCCTTGAGTCAAGATCGCCAATCATTTATATTGGCCGATCAATTGGGTTTTACTGAAGCCTATATGGGCGAGCACACAACCGACCCCGAAGAAAATGTCACTTCATCTGCATTATTTCTAGCAACATTGGCAGATGCAACCAAGCAGATCCGATTAGGTACGGGGACATTGAATATGCCCAATCATCATCCTGCCGCAGTGGCCGCGCAAATCGCTATGCTCGATCATTTGTTGGGTGGTCGATTCATACTGGGCATCAGTCCAGGTGCATTGCCCTCTGACGCCGAAGCTTTTGGAAATATGGACATGGCCAGACCCGCTATGTTTTTAGAGGCCATCAATATGGTTTTAGATATTTGGAAAACAGAACCGCCTTATCGATTGAAGGGTCAGTTTTGGAGTGTCTCAACTGAGAGAACGTATATTCCGGAAACTGGAATGGGAACGATTCCAAAGCCTTTGCAAAGACCGTATCCTCCGATAGTTGTCACTGCAGTCGCGCCTTTTTCTGCAGGTATTACCGAAGCGGCTGCGCGCGGATGGGATCCCATCTCCGCTAATTTTTTATTCCCTAAATGGGTTAAAACACATTGGACTAAATATGTGGAAGGTTGCGAGCGTATTGAACGTACGCCCACTGCCAAAGATTGGCGCATTGCCAAAACTGTTTTTGTAGCCAACGATGAAGCCACTGCAAAAGCATACGCCATGGGAAGCGACGGGCCGTACTACTATTACTATCGAACCTTATTTTCTAAACTCAAACGTCGCGGTGCTTTGGGTGTTTTCAAAAAAGATCCCCAGCAACACGACGACACCGTCACACTTGAGGGCGTGATGAAAGAATTAATGATCTTTGGTACACCCAATCAGGTAGTCGATCAAATTCACTCATTCCAAGGTGAAGTGGGACAGTTTGGCACCTTGTTGTATGCGGGTGTGGATTGGAAAGATCCCACATTGGCAAAGCAGTCGATGGTGTTGATGGCTGAAAAGGTCATGCCTCAATTGCAAAAAAAAAGAAATGATATGCGATGAAATCTGCAACACCGATTAGCACTCAAATCCCCGCGCTGATTGAAGAGCTCACCGAGCGTTATGGCGATCGATTGGCCATCGTTGGCGGTGAGCAACGACTCACCTATCGTCAACTGCAAGTCAAAGTTCAAGAGGCTGCCAGCGGCCTTTATGCATTAGGCATCCGACCCAAAGACCATGTTGCGATCCTGATGGGTAATAAGCCAGAGTGGATTATTTCTTTTTTGGCGGTTCAATGTTTGGGGGCTACTGCGGTTTGTTTAAATACATGGTCAACACCGCGCGAACTCGAGTACACGATTGCACATGCAGAAATTAAATGTTTGATTGCAGTGTCGCAATTTAGAAAATACAACTACCAAGAGATGCTGTCGAATATGCAGCCGCATCGCGAGCGATTGCCGCATCTTCAAAAAATAGTTTGGTTGCCTGAGTTGGGTCATCAACTCCAGTTGAATGTCAATGAATTGGATTGGCAAACCCTGATAGAAGGCGGATCCGTAAAAGCAGATGCAGAAATTGCAAAAGCCAGTGCGCAAGTGAATGCGAAAGATATTGCTGTGTTGCTTTATACGTCGGGTTCAACTGCTGCGCCCAAAGGCATTTTGCTCGAGCAGGGCAATTGGATTTTGAATTCTTGGCACATTGGAGAGCGCCAAGGTGTCACGCCGCAAGACCGTTTGTGGCTGGCGGTTTCATTATTTTGGAGTTTTGGAAGCGTCAATGCGTTCCCCAATATTTTTACGCACGGTGCATGCGTGGTGCTTCAAGAGCATTTTGACGCCGAACTCGCATTGCAATTGATCGAAAAAGAAAAGTGCACCGTTGTCTACGGCACGCCCAATATGTTTCAAGCCTTGAGTGAGCATCCTGATCGTGCGCGTCGCAACCTCAAGTCACTGCGAACAGGCGCAATGATTGGAACGCCCGAGCAAATTCAAGTAGCTGTTGATTTGGGTTTGAATGACATTTGCAATGTGTATGGTCTGAGTGAAACTTACGGTAATTGCGCGGTGATGGATTTTCGCGAGCCCTTGTCTTTTAGGATGCATTCGGTGGGTCAACCCTTGCCTGGCGTTGATTTGCGGATTTGCGATATGGAAACGGGTCGTGTCTTGCCTGTGGGTGAGGTGGGTGAAATTCGTGTCAAAGGTGTTTTGTTTCAAGCCTATTACAAAGACCCTGACAAAACCAATGAGTCGTATGACGTTGAAGGGTATTTTTGCTCAGGTGATTTGGGTGAGTTAGATCCGCGCGGATTTTTGTTTTACAAAGGACGCCTCAAAGAAATGGTCAAGAGTGGCGGTATCAATATCGCACCGATTGAGGTGGAAGAGGTGTTGATGCGTCATCCCGATCTCAAAGCCGCTTATGTGATTGGAATGCCTGACCCCCAATTGGATGAAATATTGGTGGCTTTGTTGATCCCCAAATCAGACGCACAAAAAAATATTGATTCGATTCGTTTGTTTTGCAAGCAAGAGTTGGCGGCTTACAAAGTGCCCGCCAAATTTCAATGGGTGAAAGAACAAGACCTGCCCTTAACCAGCACAGGAAAATTACAAAAAATGAAATTGCATGAGTTGGTGATTTCTTCATAACAGTCAATGAAACAGTTCAATCATTTTTTAAGGTTTGGATTATGAATCCCGATCGGTATATCAGAGTATTTGACGTGATCAATTTATTGGTGCAACATAAGGAAGGTTTGCGCCTGACAGAAATCAAAACCGAATTGAATTTACCCGTGAGCAGTGCGCACAATATTTTGCAAACCATGGTCAATGCTGAGTTGGCGACGGTCACCGATAATTTGCGCTATCGTGTGGGCCCTCGCGCTGTTTCGTTGGCATTGCGCACACTGCAATCACTCGATGTGCGCTCAATTGCCAGGCCTTATTTGCAACAGTTGGGCAAAGAGGTGGGGGACGATGTTTACCTAGCAATCAATTTAGGTAAACGTGTGATTTATGCCGACCGATGCTTAGGTACTCAGCGAATTTCTTTGGATATTCGATTGGGTGAATCTTTGTTTTTACATTGCACTGCAACCGGTAAATTATTTGCCGCACTTGACCCCAAACTCACACCTGTGGCGCTTTCAGCTAAGATGCCAAAAATCACGCCGTCAACCATCACAACTCCCGCGGCTTTAGAAGAAGAGTTTAAAAAAATTCGTCAGCAAGGGTTTTCACGTAGTGATGGTGAGTCTGTTGAAGGTATCGTAGGGTATTCCGTTCCTATTCATGATGGGGCGGGTGCTCTTGCAGCAGCCATTCACATTTCTGTTTTGTTCAAGCGAGCCAACAAGGCTCACGAAAAACAATTATTGAGTTCGGCAAGAGAGTGCGCAGAACAAATTGAGAGACAACTGGGTAATTATGAGTGATTCAATGATTTTGATTGAAAACATTTTGCAGTCGTTGTATACGGGTGTGATTGTTGGTTGTATTTATGGACTTATGTGTGTTGGCTTGGCGCTTATTTTTAGCGTGATGCGCGTGATTAATTTTGCGCAAGGCGAGTCCCTGATGCTTGGCATGTACGCCGCATTTTTTTGCTTTGCGCATTTAGGCATGCAAGCATTATTTGGCTCTTATGTAGGGCCATTTATTTCTGCGTTGCTCGCAGGTATTTTTGTATTTGTGTTTGGTATTGTTATTTATGAAGCATTATTAAAGCATGTCACGGGCATGCGTGTGGCTAATACAGAGGGTGAGGGGCATTACCCCCAATTGACCCTCACATTGGGTTTGTCTCTCATCATTGCCAATGGTGGTTTGCTGTTGTTTGGATCTGCGCCATTGACCATGCGTACACCCTTGTCGTCAAGTGCATGGGAATTGGGTCCTTTGTTTGGAACCGACATGATGTTGTTTCTCAATCAAGGTCGAACCATCGCATCGATTGTTGCAATTGCAGTAGCGATTGGTGTTTCACTTTTTATCAGTCGTTCTCGCATGGGGACAATGATGCGTGCGGCTGCTGACAATCCACAAGCCGCCACTTATGTGGGTATTCATGTCGGCAAATCACATCGGCTCGCATTTGCGTTGGGCTCAGCCATTACAGCGGTTGCGGGAGGTTTAATTGCAACCTACTACCCATTCCAACCTTATATTGGCGTTGAATTTGTAATCATCATGTACACAGGCGTATTGCTCGGTGGTATGGGCAGTGTGTATGGTGCATTTTTGGGTGGCGTCACCATCGGTTTGGTTCAACAACTCAGCACATTGGTATTGCCCCATCAATTGCAAAATGCCGCCATCTTTGTGGCTTTCTTATTGATCTTGTTATTCAGGCCGCAAGGTTTGTTTGGCAAAAGTGTAGATCGGGTTTGATCCAATGAATACGACACAAACATCGAGCACACGTCTTCAGCGTCCTGCTAATTCATGGAAGCAGCCGATGGCCATTATTTGTGTGGCATCGCTCATTTATTTGATACTAACGTGGATGATCAAAGATCGCTACTATCAATTGATGTTCAGCATCGTTCCTATTTGGGCATTGGTGGGCGTGGCTTGGAATATTTTTTCAGGTTACTCGGGCTTGCTCTCATTTGGACACGCAGCTTTTTTTGGACTGGGCGCTTACACCGTTGCTTTGTTGATGATGTTTTTTAATATCAGTCCATGGTTCGGTTTGGTTGCATCTGGTTTTGTCGGTGCGCTCAGTGGTGTTTTGATTGGGTGGCCTACATTCAGGTTGCGCGGTCATTACTTTGCATTGGCCATGTTGGCTTTTCCGTTGGCATTGCTCTATATTTTTGATTGGCTGGGGTTTCAAGAAGTGACATTGCCAATGAAGCGCGAAGAGCCCTTACTCTACATGCAATTTGAAGATCAACGTTTGTACATTGTGGTTGCGATGGCGATGTTAATCTCAGCGTTGCTGATTAATTTAGCTTTGGCTAAATCGAGATTTGGTATGGCCTTGTTGGCTATCAAACAAAACGAAGCTGCAGCGATGGCTTCAGGTATCAACCCATTGCCTTGGAAATTCGCAGCCATTGCTATATCAGGCGCGTTCACTGCTTTAGCGGGTGGTTTGTATGGTGTGGTGTTACTCATCGTCACACCTGCTGCAGTTTTTGGTATGTTGTCGTCAGCACAAGCATTGATTGTCACTTTATTTGGTGGCATTGGAACGATTGCAGGGCCTGTCATTGGTGCCTTGGTGTTGATTCCATTGGGTGAAATTCTGCACGCCGAACTGGGTGATAAATTACCTGGTATTCAAGGCGTTGTGTTTGGTGCGGCCATCATCACGGTTGTACTCGCAGCGCCCGAAGGTATTTGGCCTTGGTTGCTTTCTAAATTTAAAAAAGCATCGACCGATGAATTACCACCGCTTGGCTTGAATACCGATTCATTTGTGCGTAATAGCGTGCCTGCACCTACCACAGGAAAAGTGTTGATGCGTGTGAGTGACGTTACGGTTCGGTTTGGTGGTTTGTACGCCCTCAAAGATGTGAACTTTGATGTAATGGAAGGTGAAATATTGGGCATTATTGGTCCTAATGGTGCTGGCAAAACCACTTTGTTTAATATGCTCAATGGGTTTGTAACACCCGTGAGTGGTCAAAAAATATTGATCGATCAAGACATCACACAATTTAAAACTTACGATATTTGTCGTGCAGGAATTGGTCGTACATTTCAAATTGTTCGCCCTTTCAAGCAGATGTCGGTTTTAGATAACGTGGTGATTGCAACATTTTTTGCGCAGTCCAATACCGACAAAGCGTATGCGATGGCGCAAGATGCGATTGAGTTGGTGGGTTTAGGTTCTCGCCTAAACACCGTTGTTGCTGGACTCACCACGGTTGAGTTGCGATTAATGGAATTGGCCCGTGCGCTCGCGCCTGCGCCGCGCTTGTTACTTCTTGATGAGATATTGGCGGGGTTGGGTAGCAGCGAGACCGAACACGTTTTAAAAGTTATTGAATTGATTCGTCAAACGGGTGTGACGATTGCCATCATTGAACACACCATGCACGCCATGGTTCGTTTGGCCGATCGCATGATTGTGTTGGACCATGGTCAGGTTTGTGCGCAAGGTTTGCCACAAGAGGTTACCAACAATCCTTTGGTTATTGAAGCTTACTTAGGTAAGAGATGGAGTGCACGTGCTCAACATTAATGGCATCAGCGTTTATTACGAAGGTTTGTGTGCACTCAATGATGTGCGCATCGAAGTCAACTCGGGTGAGTTTGTTGCCGTCGTTGGCCCCAATGGCGCAGGCAAGACCACCTTATTCAAAGCCATTTCTGGCGTGGTGCCACTTAGCGCAGGACAGGTGAGTTACAACGGACAAGATTTATCGAAACTGCAAGCGCATGAGCGTGCCTCATTGGGTATTGCGCATGTCCCCGAAGGTCGACAAGTGTTCCCATCGCTCAGTGTTTTAGAAAATTTACAAACAGGTGCCCAATCCAAACAAGCACGGGATGCTTGGCCACAAACATTGGCGTTCATTCACACTTTGTTTCCGCGTTTGGCCGAACGCAGTACACAAGCCGCTGGAACCTTGTCGGGTGGCGAACAACAAATGGTCGCTATTGGCCGAGGGCTTGCATCGATGCCTCAATTGTTGATGCTTGATGAGCCCTCGATGGGCTTGGCACCTGCAGTGGCCGATCAAATTTTTGAATGCATACAGCGCATTCACAAAGAGCAAGGCATCAGCGTGTTGTTGGTTGAACAACGCGTAGGCGAAGCTTTGGAGAGTTGTGACCGTGGCTATGTGCTCGAGTCAGGGCATTTGGTTATGAGTGGCACTCATCAAGAATTGATGCAAGACAGTCGCATCAAAAAATCGTATTTGGGTCTTTAATTTTTACAAGGAGTGAGACATGAGAAAAAACAATCGTCGTGAACTGTTACTGGGAGGTGCTGCCATGGCTGCGTCTGCTGGTTTGCCATCATTGGCTTTGGCGCAGAACCCCAAGGAAGTCAAAATTGCTGTGGGGGTTCCGTTGTCGGGTGCATGGGCTCGCAGTGGTGAATTACACCTCAAAGGTGCTCAACTGGCCGCTGATGATATCAATGCATCAGGCGGTATTAAAGCCTTGGGTGGTGCCAAGGTGAAATTGATTGTGGTCGATGCAGGCGACTCAACAGAAAAAGCAAAAAACGCAGCACAACGCATGTTGTCGCAAGATCCCGATTTGGTCGGTGGTACAGGTGCATTTTTAAGCTCTTTTACGCTGGCAATTACGGAAATCACTGAGCGAGCAGAAGTGCCTTGGCTCACATTGTCCTACTCGGATCAAATCACTGCGCGTGGTTACAAGTATGTTTTTCAAA
>RFYV01000058.1 GCA_009921265.1 Betaproteobacteria bacterium
CCATTTTGACCATACCCGATGTTGAGCACACAAAATCCGAAACTTTAGGACTAACAACCGGCGAAGCGATTGCAACACCAAGGGACAACACAAATCCGATCAACACAAATCGGATGATTGTTAAAGATTGTCTGACGTTATGCATTTTCAAATTATAGCGGACACCTATTTGAATCACATCACGTTAAGATAGATGACGACGCTTCATCAATTTTGTTGAAGCGCAACCTGCCTTCGAGGCATTGGACCGAGTCCTCACATGCGCCGACAGGTTTTTCCCATATCAATTCGGAGCTCTTTTCATGACCACCGCACGCCGCACCCTTCTCAAAGGTGTCGCAGCACTGGGCGCACTTCAAACTGTGTCCATGACTGCCCTCGCTCAAGCCCCATCCATTCACAAACCATTTGCACCAGTTCCTGGACGTTGGCGCACATTTGAAGTCACCACGCGCGTTGATGTGGCTTCTATTGAAGGACAAACACGCGTATGGGTCCCGGTACCCAGCATTGAAAGCAATTGGCAGCAATCACTCGATACGCGTTGGCTGAGCAATGGATCGAGTCAGATCATGGGGGACGGCGTATCTGGATTCAAAATGGTTTACGCATCCTTTAATCAAAAAACTTCAAACCCCTTTGTTGAAGTCACAAGTATTGTTAAAACACAAGATCGGGACACTGATTTAAAAATCAAAAAAAAATCAGCTGCAATTGAAAGTACAGATACATTAAATTACTATCAGCGTGCAACCCATCTTTTACCGATTGACGGGATTGTTAAGTCAACCGCACAAAAAGCAATTGGAAATGCCAAAACAGATTTAGAAAAAACCAAAGCCATCTACCAATGGGTTGTGAGCAATGCATGGCGCGAACCTAAGGTGCGAGGGTTCGGCGAAGGCGATATCAAAACCATGTTAGAGACCGGTAACCTTGGCGGCAAATGCGCAGATATCAATGCATTATTTGTAGGCCTGTGTCGTTCAGTTGGAATTCCTGCACGAGATGTATACGGACTTCGCTTAGCACCTTCTGCATTTGGTTACAAAGAGTTATCTGGTAACTCAACAAACCTCAAAGGTGCTCAACATTGCCGCGCAGAAGTGTACTTACAAGCTCAAGGATGGGTTGCAATGGATCCTGCCGATGTTGCCAAGGTGATGCGACTCGAAACAAATGAATGGATTAAAAACACCGCGCATCCTGTTGTGCAACCTGTCTTTAATGGGTTGATGGGTGGCTGGGAAGGCAATTGGCTTGCATGGAACACCGCTCACGATGTCAAACTGCCTCAAAGTAAAGAAGGTGCACTTGGATTTTTTATGTATCCGATTGCAGAAAACGAGCAAGGACGTTTTGACTCTTACGCACCAGATTCCTTTAAATATCAAATCACAGCGCGTGAAATTTAAATCATCCATCAAAGCAATCGCAAGGCCTTTCCTTTTGGGATTGGGTCTTGTTTTTGTTTTAATGACATCGCAAGCACACGCACAATTTCAGATATTGCTAAAAAATGGGGCGTTCGTATTTACCCAACCACCATACTTATTTCTTCACAAGGCAAACCCCAGTGGGTGGTTGAAGGGTCGGTTGACTGGACAAACTCGACGACCGCATCTTGGATCCAGCAAATGAAATAATACGGGTCTATGTGTATTCATTTCACCCCCTCCCCCAATAAAACTTGGATTAAAAAACACTTAGGCATTGATTTGCCCGCTACGGATTTTCCTGCACAAGCCTATCCTGGCTATTTGGCACCCATCGCCATGAAAAGCCGCACATCGGGGCGAATGGCGTGTGGCCTTGCGAAATTTGGTTTGATACCGCATTGGGCGAAAGACGAAAAAATAGGACGACATACCTACAACGCCAGAAGTGAAACCGTTTCACAAAAACCCAGTTATCGACTCGCATGGCGGCAACGTCAATATGGCATTGTGATGGCCGATTGTTTTTTTGAACCCAACTATGTATCGGGTCGTGCGCAAAATTGGAAAATTGAATTAGAGAGTAACGAGCCTTTTGGTATTGCGTGTTTGTGGGACAAGTGGACCGATCCCATTTCGCAAGCGCAAGTAGTGAGTTTTACGATGCTCACGATCAATGCAGACGCGCATCCAGTGATGAATCAATTTCACAAACGAGGGGATGAAAAACGCACACCTGTGATTTTGTCGCCTGATCAATATACCGACTGGTTATCAGCTGCACCTGATACTGCAATGCAAATGATGAACTGGAACAACATGCCACTTTTAAAATCTGAGCCCGCCTCATTCAGTTAAAAATTAATTGTTGGATGCGGGAGTCTTGTTGTACCAATCTTTGGAGTTGTTTACGACATAAACAACCAAGAGCATCACGGGTACTTCAATTAATACACCCACCACCGTTGCCAACGCCGCACCCGAATTAAATCCAAACAAACTGATTGCAGCGGCCACCGCCAATTCAAAAAAATTGGATGCGCCTATTAGAGCAGAAGGACAAGCCACATTGTGTTTTTCACCTAATGCTCGATTGAGCCAATAGGCCAATGCAGAATTGAATAACACCTGTATCAAAATAGGAACTGCTAGCAATGCAATCACCAAAGGCTGCTGTAATATCGCTTCGCCCTGAAATGCAAATAGCAAAACAAGAGTAGCCAACAACGCAGCGATTGACCATGGACCGATTTGCTCCATCACTTCGTCAAACGCTTGAGTGCCTTTGGATAACAATGATTTGCGCAACCATTGCGCCAAAATTACTGGAATGACAATATATAGAACAACAGACGTGAGCAAGGTATCCCAAGGCACAGTGATGGCTGATAAGCCTAATAAAAATGCAACCAAAGGCGCAAATGCAATGACCATGATGCTGTCATTGAGAGCGACTTGTGACAAGGTAAATAGCGGATCGCCATTGGTGAGTCTGCTCCACACAAACACCATCGCCGTACAAGGTGCAGCGGCCAACAAAATCAAACCCGCAATGTAACTGTCGATTTGATCGGGCGGCAACAATGGTACAAACCAATGCCCAATAAAAAACCAACCCAATAAAGCCATTGAAAAAGGCTTAACCAACCAATTGACAAACAAGGTAACGCCAATGCCTCTCAAGTGTTTGCGCACTTCACCCACGGCGCCAAAATCTACTTTTACAAGCATGGGGATGATCATCACCCAAATTAAAAAACCAACAGGTAAATTAACTTTTGCGAATTCCATTTTTCCGATGGCTTGAAAAACAACGGGAAACCATTGTCCCAATCCAATGCCAACCAAGATACACAAAAACACCCAAACGGTAAGGTAGCGTTCAAACACGCTCATGGGTTTAATGTCGGTGACGTTATTCATGTTGGCCTATAAAAATTTCTAATCGCTTGCTAATCAAATGCATGGTATTGACAAAGGCTTCTCTCTTTTTTTCGTCGTCGCCTTTCACTTCAGAAGGATCCGCATAACCCCAGTGCTCTTTTGCAGGTTGACCGGGCCAATAGGGACAAACCTCACCAGCTGCATTGTCACAAACCGTAATCACAAAATCCATACTTGGTGAATCGGGTTTTGCAAACTCATCCCAACTCTTGCTATACAAACCCTCAATCGAAACCCCTGCTTGCTTGAGCACTTCAAGTGCAAGGGAATTGGGTTTTTGGTTTTCGCGAGGGCTGCTGCCTGCGGAAAAAGCTTGGAATCGACCTTTACCCAGATGATTGAGCAATGCTTCAGACAAAATACTTCTGGCTGAATTGTGTGTGCATAAAAATAGAACCCTAAAGGGTTGAGTGGTTGTGTTCATATGAATGACGAGTGCTAACTCTTAGTAGGTAATATATTATAAAACAGTGACAGTTTCGTGACATGTCATACAAGGATCTTTTATCGGTAAACTAACTGCAACGATGTCAGCAGGTTTAATTAATGAGTATTCAAATCTTTCAACAGCAATTTATCAATATGGGTCGAGAATGGATTGAACAAACGCTTAAAGGTGCTGTCCACGCCCCTACCGCAGATTGGATGCAATGGACCTTAGAAGATCAACCCATGGGATGGGTTCAATCCGAAAGAGCGCAACAGATCGCACAATTTTTGCCTCACTGCACATTCAACTCAAAAGGATTGAACTGGTCACCAGGCACCATTAATAAAGAACAAAGAAATCTAATGTTTGCACAAGCAGGGCTTCAGTGGAAGAGTCAAGGTTGGGTACACGGTTGGCGCGATGAATTTTTTGACTTGCTCGATCAAAACAATACATGCATCTTGAGCGCAGAGCGATCATTGTTTCAATTTGCAGGAATGCCAAGCCAAGCCGTTCACATCAATGGCTATCACGTCAATGGGAAAATGTGGTGTGCGCGACGCTCGCCCAATAAAGCAACTCATCCGCATATGTGGGACAACTTATCCGCAGGCGGACTACCAACGGGTGAGGACATCTTCGATGCAGCTGCTCGTGAGCTGGGAGAAGAGGCTGGAATAGAAGTGGGTCTTGCACAAAATATTTTTTTATGCGGCTCTGTTTTAACCTCGCGCGCAGAAGCCAACGGGTGGCATCAAGAGCTCTTGTGGATTTTTGATTTGCTAATACCGGCCAATATCAAACCGCATAACACCGATGGTGAAGTTTGTGAATTTGCCTGTTTGAATGCTAATGACCTCTACAAACAACTGCAATCTGGGGAATTCACGCCTGACGCAATGGTGGCCATTGCAAAAAGTCATGAAAAGCAATTGCATAAAAAAAATAAATGAATTCATTGACCTAAATCAAGACACTAACGTCCATGAAAGACAAAATCAGTCATATTTCTATTTTTAGATCTGCTGACAAAGGAATAAAAATGCTCTCGATTAAAAAAGCTAAAAAATTGATAAAGGCTGATCCAACCAGCGATTTATCGAAAATACTCGCTAAATTGGTTTTATCCTTAGAGTCTGATGTGAGCTTTCAAGTTAAAGAGCTGTACGATTTGGATTACGAAGAATTTGAATTGGCACTTGATATTTTAAGAGAGTGGCGAATTGATCAATACTTCATGAGTAAAGCCAAAATATTTGATGCTGCATTTCATGCGCAAGCTCTACATCCTATCCTTGGCCAATAAACTGGGCAGGCCTGTAGACAAAATGGGCATCCATGAAATGAGCAATGTTCCAACAAAAATCGCTATCAGTGCGGGCACTACCGAGCTTGCAATTTTTCGAATGGGTTGATTAAAAACGGCAGACGCGAAGAAAATATTCATGCCTGCTGGTGGACATAAAAAACCCATTTCCATCACTGATAAAAAAATAATTCCAAAATGAATCGGGTCTATTCCATAACTGATTGCCAAAGGAAGCAACAAAGGAACCAAAACTACGATCGCAGCATAAATTTCCATCAGTGCTGCAGCAATCACCAAAAATACATTGAGCGCAAACAAAAAGATATATTTGTTTTGCGTAACACCCTGCACCCATTCAATGGCCAAATCGGGTATTCCTGCGTCGACTAAATAATTGGTCAACCCCAACGCCATACCCAATATCAACATAACACCCCCAATGATTTGAGCGCAGTTAATTAAGCATGCCAGCAACAAACGGGGATTCAACTCTTTATGCGCAAATGCTTGAGTTAGAACAGCATAAATAGCTGTTAACGCTGCGCTTTCAGTGGGTGTAGCAAATCCACTGACCAAGGATCCAATTGCAACCACGGGCGCGAATATTTCCCATTTGGCACGCCATATAGCCAAGCCTAACTCTGTATTTGAGACCGAATCGTTCTTATTTTCACCTGCTACGCGTAAATAGCCCCCAAAGATCAATAAACAAACGATCATTAATATGGCAGGCACCAATCCTGCAAGAAACATGGTGTTAATCGGAACTCTCGCAAGGATGGCAAACATAATCAGCGGAATGGATGGCGCAAACAATACGCCTAAGGCACTTGCACTTGTGACTAAACTGATACTGCGTTGTTCGGGATAACCGGCGTTACGCAGCAAAGGCAACAACAAACCACCTAACGCAAGTATGGTGACTCCACTCCCGCCAGTAAATGCCGTAAAAAAAGAACACAGCACTGCAGCAGCAATCACAGTACCCAAAACACCTCGACCAAAGACAGCAATAAATACAACACCCAAGCGATTGGCCGCACCCGTTTTTGCAAATACCAATCCAGCCAAAGTAAACAAAGGTAGCGCAGGCAATGATGGATTGACTGTGATTTGGTAATGCGACAGCGCAATAGACGCCAAAGGCAATCCTTCGCTCCAAAACAGGGTCAAAGCCAATCCACCCAGTATCGCAAAAATAGGAGCGCCACAAAGCAAACTAACGCCCAATAAAAGCAGTGATGTCCATAAAGGCATTACTTCACCGTCAAAATACCGTGCCAACAAAAAACCACTCAATGGAACCAACAAACCATTGAATAACTGCAGTCCATATGTTTGCGCTGAGCGCATAGACAACTGAAAACCGAGCACTAAAAATCCCAAAGGCATCATCGCTTGCAACCACCAAACAGGCACGTCGTAGGCCAGTTTGTTATGCGAAGACATTTCAGTCCATACGAAATGACCACTAGACCATGTCAAAACACCGCAGACAATACCTGCAAATGCATAGGCAAAGGACTGACCCGCAGGAATTAATCGACCCAAAGTGGCTAAGTGTCCTGCGCGTTCGGCTGCAATCGCACCAAACATCGCCATGACTAACCCTAAGTGTTGAACAACAAGAGGTCCATTTTCAAATCCACTTCCCATCATGGGTCGAGAAATAATTTCAATCAATGGAATGAGAGCCATACCCATCAGCGCAAATGCTGCGAGGTATTCATCGATGCGTTTCATACTCGACATTATTTTTTTGCCGCCCGATATTCTTTGAGATGCCTAAGTACTTCGTCAAATGTTTCGGCGGGTACCAAAGTGCCTCGAATCCGAGGATAAAGTTTTTCAGCCAACAGATTCCATTCACGCATCTGATCTGGAGTCGGTCTATTCACAACCAAGCCTCTTTTTTTCATAGCATCAACGGCTTCTTCCACTTCCTGACGTGCTTTAGTGCGAATATGAACACCTGCCTTCTCCCCAGCAGTACGCAAAGCTTGCTGACCTGCTGGTGACATATCGTCCCAAGCTTTTTGAGTAATTACCATAGCACCAACAACAGGGGCCCAATTGATTTCCAACATGTTGGACGCCGTTGAGTAGACTTGCGTTGCAAGCGCAAAATAAGGTGTAGAGGGGACGACTTGAATCATTCCCGTTTGTATAGAAGGCAGGATGTCAGCCGTTTCTAAAGGAACTGGTACATACCCCAAACTTTTCATAATCTCTTGTTGTTCACCTTCACCCGCAAATGAAAAGAATTTCATTTTTTTAAAATCATCAGGCTTGACAGCCTGATCCTTTGAAAAAAAACGAATCCAACCCGCATCTCCCCAAGCCAAAACAATAAAGCCTTTGTCTAAAAATTTTTTCTCCATGGAAGGACGCATTTTTTCTCTAACATAATCGACCTCATCCCATGTTTTAAAAAGAAGTGGGATATTTTGTAAGGCTTTGATTGACGGCTCAATTTCGCTCAAACCCACAATAGACAACAATGCGCCCTGTAATTGACCAATGCGCATGCGTCTTGCAAGTTCAGTTTCTCCGCCTTGACTGCCGTCAGGAAAAACTACGTACTTTGCATTACCACCTTGCGCTGCTCGCCAAGATTCACCAATCTCTAAAAGTTGCCTGTGATACAAAGAATTTTTAGGGGCTAACGTGCCGATTCGCAGTGGTTTGTCTGCTGCAAACGATGTGATATTAAAAACAGTTAAGCACGTAATTAAAAGAATCCATTTTTTTAGCATTTTTATCTCTCAAAAAAGATCGTCGATTTTTTCAAGCAACCAAGTAGCGCGTGATAGCATCACTTCATTTTGTAAATTTTTATATTTGTTAGCGACAATAACGGCTTGTTGCAAACAGTCAATAAAAAACTGTCGATCCTGCTTGGCTAACGCTATGCTTTCTGCTTTTGCAACCCATTGACCTGCACTTTCACCACGACTCTGTGCAATCGCTTGATTAAACAGTTGTTCGGCTTTATCGATTGATCCGCTGGGTCGAGAAGCTTCAAAAGTACCGAGCAAACTGGTGAGGCTGCCTTGTCCATATTCTGGATTCTTAGTCCATGCCAGTCGAGCAAGTTCAATGGCAAGGGGTAAATCAGCAACCACATCCGGATCATCTTTGGACAACGAAATCAATCCACCCCAAGATGCAGCCGCCCAGTACGCAACTCCAACCTGCTCAATTGATAATTTATGCAATAACTGCGGGTCTTTTTTAGTCAATGCCTGCTTAAAACCAGGCTGATTCAGTTCAAGTGCTGTCATTGCATGCCTATGCGCCCGAGCATAAAGTTTTGCAGCGCGCTGTCTTAAGAGCTGCGCTGCATGGGTATCTTTTGATTCAACCTGATCCGCTTCAAATGCAACAAACGCAAAGGCGTATTGTGTATATCCTGCTCCAACCGATTCCGCCAATTTCAAATTGCCCGGTGTTTGACGCAAAATAGATTCGGAAAACTTTAAATAAAATGCACTGGCCTCACGAGCTAAAACAATATCGTCTTCTGATTGATCCTGAACCGATATAGAGTCAGCAACACGATTAATCAAATAAGACTGAAAAGCACAACCCGTCATCAACTGGCAAAGAAGTACAACAACCCACAGTGTGATATTTCTTAGGATCAAAATATCAATACCTTTTACGTCAATTGTCTTTTAGCAATGAGGACCGTTTGCATCAGCAAATGCAATTGCTTGAGCGCCTCTTCACGCGTGACTGCAAAAAACCCTTGTTTTTTACCTAAATCATCCCAAGCGCGGAGTTGTAACGCATCATTTGAAAAAGGTGTATTTGAAAAAACCTTGAATTCAGAATCAGACATCAGCCCCCCTTGCAATTCAAGACTGCCCACTGAATCTTCCGAGAGCTTAGAAAAATATTCAGGGTTTCTAGTGACCAGATAACGTTTGGCTTTGACATGAAGCCTAATAGGCTCCGAAACAGCCAATCCAAAATAAGGCTCCAATAAATGAGCTGCGACTTCTTCATGTCGATCGTCAACACCTCGTAATGTCGGCGTACCTTCATTGTCTACCAGCAGGTGCCCCAGATCGTGCAACCATGCGGCCAATTTCAAGGAATCACTTGCACCTGCAGAGGAAGCCAGTTGAGCGCATTGCCACGCGTGTTCCAGTTGAGTCACGGGCTCGCCTGAATACATATGGTCACCTAAATTGCGATAAAGATAAAGAATAGACTCATTATTTAAACTCATTTAAGTATTTTTAATGAGTTTTATTTCAAATTAATGACACATTTAGAGAGCGTGACATTAAATTGTCACAAAGAATTCAAATAATAAATCTCATGGATACGACTAATAGCGTTATACGTGTTGTTGGGGCAAATAAGACTTTTAAAAATTCTTGCAAAGCCCTTGATAACGTGAATTTTGAAATACAAGCTGGCGAATGTGTGGGCCTTTTGGGCGCATCAGGATCGGGCAAATCAACCCTGCTGCGAAGTTTAT
Source organism: Betaproteobacteria bacterium (assembly GCA_009921265.1). GTDB lineage: Bacteria > Pseudomonadota > Gammaproteobacteria > Burkholderiales > Burkholderiaceae_C > Limnohabitans. Next base: position 9,612 of record RFYV01000058.1, read on the forward strand.
GTGGTCTTGAGCGTCTCGATGCTGACAGTACAGAGATAAGGTTAAACGATGAATTACTACAAAAATCGGGAAACCTGAGCTCCGACATTCGTTCAATCAGAAAACACATCAGTATTATTTTTCAACAATTTAATTTAGTTGGGCGTATGGATGTGCTCACCAATGTGATGACAGGCTTATTACCAAATGTGCCCCTTTACAGAAGTTTAACGGGACAATTCACCACCCAAGAAAAACTCAAATCACTCAAAGCATTGCACTCAGTTGGACTGTCCGATTTGGCGGCGCAGCGCGCGTCAACTCTTTCGGGTGGACAACAACAGCGAGCCGCAATTGCGCGTGCCTTGGTACAAGGCGCTCAAATCTTATTGGCAGATGAACCGGTTGCTTCGTTAGACCCTGAATCAACCAGACGTGTCATGGAGTTGCTGCGTCAACTCCAACGCGAACAAGGCATGACACTTGTCATTAGCTTGCATGACGTCAATTTAGCACGTCAATACTGCGATCGAATCATTGCATTAAAAGATGGAAAGCTAGTTTTTGATGGCTCCCCCAATGATTTAAGCAATAGAAAATTAAACGAACTTTACGGCTCACAATCTGATGAACTATTCAGTGACCGCAGCCAATTGGATCTCACCACACCTATTTTTAACTCACCGCGCCCTGTTTGGACGCATTAACTCCATCACTTAAAGGATAGCACCATGAAATTAATTCGATTACTTGCATCGAGTCTTTTAGCAATCAGCGCGGCCAGTGCAATTGCTCAAGACATCAGTTTTGGCATTATTGCCACCGACTCAGCATCGGCACAGCGTGAAAAGTGGGAACCTTTTTTCCGCGACATGGAAAAAAAGACTGGGCTGAAGATTCAATCTTTTTATGCGCCTGATTATGCGGGTGTGATTGAAGCCATGCGCTTCAATAAAATTCAGGTGGCTTGGTATGGCAACAAAGCTGCTATGGAAGCGGTCGACCGCGCCAATGGAGAGGTATTTGCCCAATTGATGTACGCCGATGGAACATACGGCTATAACGCCTTACTCATCACACACAAAGACAGCCCTTACAAAACATTGGATGATGTGATTGCCAATAGTAAAGCAATCAATTTTGGCATTGGAGACCCCAACTCCACTTCTGGATTTTTAGTCCCCTCTTATTACATCTTTGCACAACGAAAAGTCGATCCCCGCAGCGCTTTCAAAACCATTCGCAACGCAAGTCATGGCGCCAATATTCAAGCCACATTGGCCAAGCAACTCGATGTCGCCACCAATAACACAGAGGACATGGGTAAGCTTGAAAGCAGTAAGCCTGAATTGTTTAACCAATTGCGAATTGTTTGGAAAAGCCCTTTAATTCCTAGTGATCCATTTGTATGGCGCAAGGATTTAGATTCATCCACTAAAACAAAAATCAAAAATTTTGTTTTGAACTATGCAAAAAATGATGCCGACGAAAAGGCCGTCTTGAAAAATATATATAACTACGGCGGCTTCCGTGAATCAAATAACGACCAGTTGATACCGATTCGTCAATTGGAGTTGTTCAGAGATCGCACCAAGATTGAAAACGACGACAAAATAGCTGTCGCTGAAAAAACCAAACTATTGGCTGAAATCGATCAAAAGCTTGCCACACTCAAGAAATAGACGGATGAATGACACAATCCCTGAGTCCTCATGAGTTAGAGAGGCTTCTAACCCAAGCCTCTCATCAAAAATCCAACTGGCAAACAGGATTGGCATGGATAGCAGCATTACTGATTTTGGCTTGGTCGTGGCAAGGCGCTGAAATAAGGCCTTTGGCTCTGATCAAAGATGCCGCCAACATGCGGACTTATGCGGCTGATTTTTTCCCACCCAATTTTCACGACTGGCAACTGTATTTAAAAGAAATGGTGGTCACCCTACAAATTGCACTATGGGGTACTGCCTTAGCCGTAGTTGCAGCCGTACCCATGGGACTGCTATCGGCATCCAATATTTCTCCTGTTTGGGTTTATCAACCCGTAAGACGACTCATGGATGCATGCCGCTCTATCAATGAGATGGTGTTTGCCATGCTTTTTATTGTTGCGGTTGGATTGGGTCCATTTGCAGGTGTTTTGGCTTTATTTGTTCATACAACGGGTACGCTTTCCAAATTATTTTCTGAAGCCGTTGAGGCCATTGATCCTCGCCCTGTAGAAGGCATACGCGCTACAGGCGCACATAAACTCGCAGAGATTGCATATGGTGTGATCCCACAAGTGATGCCGCTTTGGTTGTCCTATTCTCTGTATCGTTTCGAATCCAACGTGCGCTCTGCATCGGTTGTTGGAATGGTGGGCGCGGGTGGCATTGGCGTCATTCTTTTTGAAGTCATTCGCAGCTTCGAGTACAGACAAACCTGCGCGGTGTTAATCATGCTCATTGTCATTGTTTCAATCATCGATCTGATGTCGTCTGCCATCAGAAAACGTTTCATATGAACTGGCACAACCCTGTTCGGATTCAATCGCGCAGTGGACTATTAAAAACCATTCAATTTGAACAGTCCTTTATTATTCTTGCAGATCCAAACGCGGTGTCTTCTGCATTAAAAATTAAACTCGAAGACCATTGGGGCCCCCAATGCATCGCTTGGTTCAATCAACCCTATGCAAAAAGCAGTATTGAATCCGCCATCAGTCTTTGTGGCCTTATTTGGCCCCTTATGATGCAGCATCCAAAAGCAGCGCTCTTGGCAATTGGCGGGGGTACAACTCTTGATCTTGCAAAAATCATTCGTTATCGTTTGATTGATTTAAATTTTGCAACTGAAGTTTGGCGTTCCAACAAGTTACCCCAACAGTACCATCGACACACATTGTGGTGCGCGCCCACTACATCAGGCACTGGAAGTGAAGTAACACCTTGGGCCACCCTGTGGGATCTCAATCAACAAGCACCAGAGAAAAGATCGTGGTCGCAACCTGCAGGATTTCCAGAACTTGCACTGCTAGACCCAGAACTGACGCAAAGTTGCCCAGTCAATATTACTCGCGATACTGCACTGGATGCATTGGCGCATGCATTAGAATCAATTTGGAATACCAACGCCCATCCAATCACACGAACACTGGCCATTGAATCTGCAAAAACTCTATTGCTTTATTTGCCTCAATCACTAGATAATTTGACTGACCTGCATTATCGAGAGAAATTAAGTCATGCATCTTTGTTGGCAGGGCTGGCCATGTCACAAACGCAGACGGCACTGGCGCACGCACTCTCCTATGATTTAACACTCAACGAAAACATGCCACATGGACACGCTTGTGCCATATGGCTACCTATGTGCATGGATATCAGTAGCAAGCAAGATACTCAAGTCAGAGATGCTTTAGAACAAATATTTGAGTGTTCTGTCAATCAAGCAAATCAAAAATTAATTGACTGGCTCAATCGTTTAGAAGTTGAAACTCGAGATCTGCGATCGTCACCCGATGGAAAAAAAATATTACGAGCCGCTTTAACATCTCAGCGCGGAAAAAATTTTATTGGACACGCCGATGAATTCTGATGTAACAATTGTTGGCAGCGGAATTGTTGGCCTTGCGTGTGCATGGTCAGCGCTACAAAAAGAAAAAAAAGTTTTAGTGATTGACCGAGATCCATTTTGTGTGGGTGCATCGATCCGCAATTTTGGCTTTATCACTGTCACTGGACAAGGCAGCGGCGACACATGGAGACGCGCGCGCCGGAGCGCAGACGTATGGTCGCAATTGAGTTCTCAAGCAGGCATCCATATCGAACACCAAGGTCTATATGTGTTGGCACAAAGACCCCATGCAAAATTAGTTTTACAAGAACTACTCAAACAACCTGAAGGATCTGATCTTGAATGGTTAGACAAGGACCAACTCCTCAACAATGCCCCGCACCTAGCCCACGAACACATTCAAGGCGCTCTGTACAGCCCTCACGAAATTCGTATCGAAGCACGAACGGCCATTGAAAAACTCAGATTATGGTTAGAAGCCCAAGGCGTCGTTTTTAAAATGAGCAGTGCGGTTCAACAAGTCACCTCTGGCGCTTTACTATCTGACAATAAATGGCATGTTTCCGAACGTATAGTTGTTTGTCCAGGCCCAGACACGCGCAGCCTATTCCCCGATGCATTTAAGCAAGTACATGCACAACTATGCCAATTGCAAATGCTACGTATCCGTCCGCCAATGGGTTATCGTTTGAATGCGGGTGTAATGAGCGACTTAAGTCTGGTTCGTTACAAAGGATACAGCGAACTACCGAGCGCCAATTTACTCAGGGCACAACTTGAAAATGAACAACGCAATGAACTTGATCACGGCATTCATTTGATTATTGTTCAAAGCCAAGATGGCTCACTCGTTGTGGGTGACTCACATCACTACGGACAAGCTCTCACTCCTTTTGCAAGTCAGGAAGTAGAAAAACTCATTCTTGAAGAGATGCAAAGGTTGCTACGTTTAAACCATTATGAGGTCATCGAACGCTGGACAGGCCTTTATCCAAGCGCAAAACAAGATGCAATGATTTGCAATGTCTTGCCGGGCGTTCAATTGGTGAGCGTTACCAGTGGAACTGGAATGAGTACTTCTTTTGGATTGGCAGAAGAATTGATACAAAGTTGGGAACAGCAATGAAAAAAATCAAAGGAATTGTTTTGGATTGGGCCGGCACCATTGTTGACTTTGGAAGCCTAGCACCCATGGGCGCATTTGTAGAACTCTTTGCAAGACATCAAATACACATCACCATTGAGCAAGCGCGTATTCCGATGGGACTTCCAAAAATTGATCACATCATTGCATTGGGTCAAATGAAAGAAATATCGAATCAATGGACAAAAATTTACAATCGCACCTTTAATTCAGTAGATGCAAAAAATTTGCTGCTTGAATTTGAGCCTATGAGTGCCAAAGCAGCGATCGAGCGAAGTGATTTCATTCCAGGCTTTTTAGAAATTTACAAACAATTAAGTAAGCAAGGAATAAGATTTGCGTCCACAACAGGATACACCCGAAAAATTATGACCCCCTTGATTGAAAAAGCACAATCACTCGGATTCAGTCCTGAGCTCGTGATTTGTTGCGATGATGTTGCAAAGAGTAGACCCGACCCCATGGGTATGTATGAATGTTTAAAGGCTATGGATTTGGTGGGCCAATCCGATCAAGTGATCAAGGTAGACGACACCAAGCCTGGCATCGCAGAAGGATTAGCAGCAGGCTGCTGGACTATTGGTGTTTCTGCCAGTGGTAACGCTCTGGGCTGGTCTCTGGAGTCTTGGAAGAGTGCAGGCCCTTCGGAAAAAGACATGGCCATCAGCAAAGCCACTCAGTCCCTCAAAAAAGCAGGTGCGCACCTAGTGATTGAAAGTGTTGCCAACCTCGCTTCAGCCATAGAAAAATTTGAAAACGAAAACTATTCTTTAGACCGAAAAGAGTTCCAAAACTGACGTATGCCTGATCCCATGCGCATATCGGGCAGTTTGCTTGTTGACTGGCTGTGTTCAACTTGAATGGTATTTGAAGACTCCATCAAGTGATCAATATCCTGAGATGTATCCACAGCGTGTAATGATATTTTTTTTAATTTCAATTGAGTTGCGATACATGAACAAACAATTGGGCTGAAACTCACCGGATGACCTTCGTTCTCTATACGAATCAATTGCGATGTTGGAAAAATAGCCGACAACTCATTGACTTGAAGGTAGGTACAGAGTTTTGAATTTTCACCATACAAGAGCAAAATTTCGCCTTTAAAATTTTGCAATAGGTTTGAAAACCGCATACCCATTAAATCCCGTTTGTAGGGCAAGTCAAAATGTGATTGCGTTTGAACGTCTGCCAATAATTTTGAATCCACTTTCAATATCTTCGAAAGTATGGCATGACCTTTCATTTCCTTTTTTGAAATTTGCCCATACAGGCTATATATGGACATCCAAGGAAGAGTAAGTCCAATGTCATTGAGCATCAGGCCTTTAATTTTAAAAGCTGAGTGTGCAATCAAGTACATGGCAAGAATACCGCCCATACTTGTACCCAATAAATGTATGTTATTCATTGCTTTAGGGTAAATATTCGATAAATGACTCAACAATTGCGTTAAATCATTTAAATACACACTCATTGCGTATGACTGTGAACCACGCAATGGATCCGATTGTCCGCGACCACACAAATCAACAGTGACAACCACACAACTTGAATAGCCATCTATAAAAGATATTAATGGCGTGAATGATTGACGCGTCTCTAATATTCCAGGTATACAAATCAACATCTGTTTGCTTTGCAAGTCGCCTGAGATGCCATAACTCAATCGACGTTGCTCATTAAAGTCGGCGACGTATACAACTTCGTTACTTCTAGACATCGAAATTTCAAATCAATTAAATAAAACACCATTCAACCACGTCGCGTCAATCTAAACAAGTTAATTGTTTAAGGTACAGACTCTAAAGCTACTCGCTTTTTTGGTGTGCATCAGTATGCTCGATAGAGCCGAATACCTTAAATTCAAAATAGCAACACCCTAGACTAGATAAATTATTAAATATTTATGACAAGATGATGACGTATGGTTTATTTGGTATTAGCACCGTAAAAAATTACAAATGGGTATCCATCATATGTAAAATAAATTTCTACCTCATACAGAAAGTGATCGTATGCGTGCCATCAAAAAAGCAAAGAAACTGATTCAGAACGATCCTAATTCAGAATTTTCCAGAACACTCTCACAATTAATCCTGTCACTTGAGTCTGATGTCGAGTTTCAGATTAAAGATCTTTACAGCTTATCGCTTGAAGAATTTGAATTCGCTATGGAAATAATGTATGAGTGGCGCATTGATCGACACTACATGGGTAAAGCCAAGATTTTTGATGCAGCCATGCATGCGGAATCACTTCGTAAGGAATAATATTTCTATCAACACTGGCTTCTATTAAATCTTTAAAATCCGATTACAACTCTGGATCGATTGACTTAAGTTATTTTAGTTTCTTGCTAGACTTGAAAAAATTGAATTATTACGTTGTAAACATTTGACAACACAAATTACCTTTTAAAGACTGGATTCTCTTTTTCAGAAAGAAAATCTCCTTTCTCTTCAAAGTAAATTACGCCACTTCTAAGACTTTTTGAATCGTATCTAAAGCCTCATGATCTGTTGAGCCTTAGTTAAAAATCGAATGGTTAGCGCCCAATCTGACGACAAAAATGGGGGGTATACATCACTCTCCTGGGTAGTTCGTTTCGCAAAAACACATTAGTTGCCGTTCTTGGCCTGCAGCGCTAGTAGCTCACCCATGGCCGAAGACAGCCTCCGCTCCCATGTTGTCTGGTAGCGCATCAACCGGTCCGACTCCTCGCCACTGAGGGTTACAGAGCGCAGCATCAAGTCTTGCATTCGAGAAAAGTTTTGGGAGATCTCCTGCGCGTTCATCACCATTTGGTTGAGATCAACTATCGCTGACAGCGCCTCGTTTGTTTGTTTTGTATCGATATCATCTTCGTTAACGTCCTTGCCTGACTGCAAGACCAAAACCTTGTTCCCCCTTTTTCTAGCCTTAATCACCTCTAAACCTAGATTAAAAACCTCAGTCAATCTGCTTTGGTTGGCATCTTTTTTTTCTAGCATCGCACGAATCGCGTCACCAATTCGCAATAGAGCCTGGCCATCGGATATCTTTAACCGAACCGCGATGTCGTCCACAAACTTCCCAAGGCCTGGCATGATGGCGTACAGGTCATCTTCGGATCGAAGTACACCACCCGCCCCCTTGATCTCCGCTGAAAAGCTGGCCAACAGCTCTGGGGTGAGGTTCATTGGCAGGTCCAACCTTCGTCCACCACTCAGTGTCAAGGCAAACGATTGCGTTAGGTCTGCGCTCGAATACACCCTGTCCATTGCCTGCTTTGGGTTTGCCGTTAGGTCCTCGGCGGCAATTTGAAGCTTTGTCTGCTCAAGCGCGTACAGCGCGTCAAGCTTTGCCCTGCACAGGGCGATGCGTTGTATCTGCAGCCTCTCAAGCGGTGATGTGGGCTTGTAGTGACTGGTGAGCTCCTCCTCGTAACGCTGGACCAGGTCGCGCTGGGCTGCGCCCGTTGCGTTGTTGCTCGTGGCCCCGTGCACGATCGCGTTCTGGGACGAAATCTGCTTGCCCTTGTCGGAATTGGGTCCGCCGCCCTTGCTTGCAGGCTTCCTTGGGGTCGTTTTCATTGCAGCCTCTTGGGTCGTGGGTTTGTTTGGTTTAAACATGAACCGAAGTTATCTACTATCGATCCTTTGTGGGAGAACTCTGCGGCGACCATGGTCGGCTGAGTTGCCGCCAACGTGATCTGATAAGAGGGGCTCCATCCAGCAAAAGCACCGGACATAGTAAATTCGTTCAGCCCATCCGCTTGCGACATCGCTATCGTTGAGACCATGCAATTCCCTTGTCAATGTTTGAAATAAATGCTACCGATACAACGCCTGACGTTACGAACTGGTGCACACCTCAACTTTTGAACGTACGCACGCCAATCCTTATCCTATATATTGATGAGGCCCGAAATTGTGAGTTTTTGATGAGGCCCGAAATTGCGAGTTTTGCCAGACACTGGCACGCAATGCACGCACCAGCGTGGAAGTGATTAATAACCATTACGCCAGTTCCATGACTGCAGAGCAAAACATTGGGCTGCTGCAAAGCAGACGCAAACCCCACTCTGCTGCGTAACCACCTTATCGCTTAAACCCTTCACGCAGTTTGCTGCTTGCGCTCTCAATTTGCACATCCAACTCGCCATTTTGTACAGCCATAATCACAACATCTAGCGTTTGTACCAAGTCTTTTGTATTTGCAAACTCAATTGCAGTTTTACCTTTGCCAAGTTCTAGCATTTTGCTACCGTAGTAAACACACAACAATGTTTCGCCCTTTTCCCCTGTCCACGACCACGGTTTGATGCGAACTGCCACCTCGCGCACCACACGTGAACCTTCCATGTCACGCACAGTACGCAAACGCTTGGGTGCGTAAGTTCTGCCTTCAACATTTGCCACAGCCAATTCACGTTGTTCGTGCAGTTTTTTGAGTAACTTGTTTCTGCGTTGAACCACACTGGGCAGCGCTCTTGGCTTGCGTGCAGTGGTGAGTTTTAGGTTTGCGAGTGTTGTAGTGCTCATGATCTTTTGCCTTGTTAAGTTAGTACAAAGCACACTGTAGTTTCGACTTGGCGGTTTGGTCGACCGTTACTTAAGCAATCACCGCAAGGTTAGCGGGTTATTGCTCACCACATGCTATCGAGGCTTTAATTAGTCCAGCGTAATTTTTAACAATTACGAAACAAGTCTTAAAAATCTAAATTTAAATAAAATTTATCTGAAAGACGACTGTGTTAACTCAATACATGATTGCTTTTGAATATTTAACGCTTGTTTAATAACAGTTTGGTAATCAAGCAATATTTTTAATGTTGCTGCCCGTGATTGATTTACCAATCTCAACCATACAACCTGTGGCGGTTGCCCACGAACAAGAGACAATTCCTCAAAATCAGCATCTTTTGTAACAATGACAAACTCATTTTCTTTTGCAACTTGCCAAATAGCCTCATCGGTTGCAGATTCCAAGCCCATCAAAGTTACTTGGGATGTGCCGGGATATGCCTGTTGCAAAAATGGAACCAATCTGCGCGAAAGATTTTCATCTAATAAAAGCTTCATTAGATTGAAACAGAATAAACTTTATGTTCACGATCTGCTGCATAGGAGAGGACAGCCAAAATATCTTCAAATTCCAGCTCGGGGAAATCGTCCAAAATTTCTTGCTGTGTCGCTCCACTAGATAGTTGGCTAAGAACGTCATAAACAGTAATTCTCAAACCTCTAATACATGGCTTGCCACCACGCTTACCTGGCTCTAAAGTGATTCGATTCATTTTTAATCCTAGTTAACGATGTAATTATAAGTTTACATGATCACGAATGAAAGGGCAATTAATTTGCCGCCTCAATTTAACTAAATTGATTCACTATTGCTGCATACTCACAAATTATTTAGAAACAGCATATCTGACCTTTGTGATTAATCAGCCTAAAGCTACTTATCTTTAGGCAAAGCAACTGATTTTGGCGTATAAAACTCGATTATGCTGACGCCTTCAGCTTTTGATGCGCCTTAACTTAATGTGTATTCAGGACTGGGCTTGGTATTGATTTTGAGATGCCAATTGTGCAGCGTCTAGTTACTGGACGGTGTATTAGTTGCAAGATTAGTGGGTTTTGTTTGATGAGCAGCAGCCAATGTCTTTTGTGCA
>RFYV01000059.1 GCA_009921265.1 Betaproteobacteria bacterium
GAGTGGTCCTGTTGCCCAGATCAATTTATTTTCAGGAGAAAGCGGATCCACTTTGGGATCGATTTCACTGATTAAATATTTGGAGCCTAAGCCACGTGAACCGATGTATTCACGCGCCCATTGTTTGTTAAGAGGTTCAGTTTTAACTGTACCAGCGGTTAAGTTGATGCGAAGAATTTTTCCAGCCCAAGTCATTATGTGTTCTCCTTGTTTTGGATTAGGTTGCAGAGGTTTGATTGCCAAGCTTGTTGGCCCATTGCTTCATCTTGTCGAGACCCGTCCAATTGGCGTCGACAAAAGTAATGGCGCCAGTCGGGCATGCAGAAGCGCAAGCAGGATCCCCGCCGCACAAGTCACATTTTTGTACCTTACCGGTTTCTTGAACATAGTTGATGGTTCCAAACGGACACGCAATCGTGCAGACTTTGCACCCCACACAGGTGGCGTCATTAACAACCATCGCTCCAGTGACTTTGTCCTTGGTAATCGCTTCTACAGGGCAAGCATGCAAACACCATGCTTCATCGCATTGCGTGCATGTATAGGGAACTTTTTTCCCTGTTTCATGAAAATCAAAAACCTTGATGCGAGATTTTGCAGTCGCAAAAGTTCCGTAGTTTTCAAAAGAACAAGCCATCTCACACTGAAGACAACCCGTGCATTTTTCGGGGTCTATATGAAGGATTTTTTGCATCAAGAATTCTCCCTTAAGTCATCGAATGCTTATGAATACTATTACATATGATTGTGATACTTGGTACACCAAGGGGAATAGTGTTAACCCTAGTCAACTATTATTAGGAATACCCATAGGTGTATATAGAATTAATGAGGATACAAAACCGTCACGCGCCAAAGCGTGCGAGGACGGGTTAAATCAATCAGGGGCGCGCTGTGCAGTAAAAGCGTGTTATCCCAAACAATCACATCGCCGTTTTCATAGTCATTGGTATGGCAATATTGTTCTTGAGTGGCGTGTAATTTGAGTTCGTCCAACAAATCCAATGCTTCATCAGCGGGCATATTTTTTATTCCAAAAGAACTACCACTGACCGCGTACAAGCTTGGGCGCCCCGAAAATGGATGTTTTTTAACCAGTGGATGCTCGACCCAGGTGACTTTTTTTTCTTGATCGGGTGTGAGCACCGATGCCACTGTGCGAGAGGTTTTATCTAAATCGTCTCGATTGCCGTAATGATGTCGAACAATCAAAGGGGCAATTTTCTTTTTCATTGAATCGGGTAAATCATCGTAAGCAGCGGCTTGATTGGCAAAGCGAGTTCCGTTTGTTGTCGCGGGCACATCTCTGGCATGCAAAATCGTGCACCGCGCAGGTCTTTCGAGATACGAATAATCGGTATGAAAATAAGTGCCTGCATCAACCAGTCCTGTAGGCTTTCCATCTTTGTACACATTAGACAAAATCAATACATTGGCGTCTTCAGCATGATGAAAAGTGTCGATGACATGCGGAGAAGGTGGACCCCAAAGCTTTGCAAAATCAACCAACAGCTTGGGCGTTAAATCTTGTTCTTTTAAAACAATAAAGCCGTGTTGATGCAGCGCGTCAGCCAAAAAATCAAATTGCGTTTGAGATAAGGGATCCGACAGTGAAACACCTTCAATTGTGGCACCGAGAATAGGACTGATAGGGATCGATTGCATAGATACTTTTATTCAATGCCGTCAATTAATTTTTTAAACGATTGCGTCAACAAACCCGTGTCGGTTCCCCCTGCAATCAATGTGTATCCCATATTTTTTGCTTTGGTAATCCATGCTTGATCCGTAGCCATGAAGCCTGCAATCTTGCCGTGTTTTTTTGCAACTTGAGACACGTGTGTCATCGCTTTCACAAAATCAGGATGATCAAATTGTCCAGGTATGCCCATGAAATTAGATAAATCAAAATGCCCCACCCACAGCACGTCGATGCCTTCAACTGCTGCAATTGATTCAACATGTTCTAAACCAAGTTCGGTTTCAATTTGCGCAATCATGAGCGTGCGTTCGTTGTAGCGTTCCATTTTTTCAGCAACCGATCCATCGGCGTAATCGCATTGTGCAAATCCAAATGCAGCACCGCGTCGTCCTGTTTTGGGATAACGACACGATTGCGCCAAATGCTGCGCCTGTTCTTTGGATTCAACCATGGGCACCATGATGCCTTGCGCACCAATGTCTAAAGCGCGGGCAATCCACGTGTACTCACCCGTTGGAACTCGAACCATGGGGGTGATTGGCAGGCCTCTACAGGTTGCAAACAACCACTTGAGTGTTTCGTAACCTAAGCCCGTATGCTCCATGTCATAGATGGCAAAACGCGCACCTGCATTGGCTAACATGGCCGATATACCAGGTGTAAAAAATTCAAAAATCATCGCTCCAGCAACCGTTTTGCCTGACATGATTTCGTGACGCAAAGATGGATTATTTTTCATGAATGTGCAACCTCGTATTTTGGTTTTTTACCTTCTAAAACATCGATCACTGATTGAAATGCACTTTGTGCCAAGCCTTGCATGCATTGATCAGTGAAACAAATGCCGTGTGGTGTGACGATAACATTGTCAAGTTGTAGAAGTGGATTGTCCGCAGGTGTTGGCTCCACTTCAAACACATCAAGACCGGCGCCTGCGATTTTTTTATTTTTAAGCGCTTGATACAAAGCCTTCTCATCCACAATTGGGCCGCGCGCTGTATTGATTAAAAAAGCACTGGGCTTCATCATGGCGATGCGCTGTGCATTAACCAATCCTTTGGTGTGTTCATTGAGTGGACAATTGACCGTTAAAAAATCCGCTGTTTTAAATAGCGTTTCAAGGTCCACAAGTCGAACGCCTAGTTTGGCCATTTCATTGGGATCGGCATAGGGGTCGTGCGCAATCAATTGCATCTCAAATGGCTTGGCCAGTTTAAACATCTCCGCACCAATGTTGCCGACACCAATCGAGCCGAGCACACGATTGGTCAAACCCACGCCGATGTGATCGGACTTTTCACTCCATCGCCCCATACGAGTGAGTTTGTCTTTGAACCATACTTTTTGTGACAGCATCAACACATAGGTGATGGCAGAAACCGCAACAGGTCTGCGAACACCATCGGGCGCAATGGTGAGATAGATACCTGATTTTTTGCAGGTAGGCACATCAATCGTGTCGTATCCCACGCCAAATCGAGCAATGATTTTGAGTCGCTGATTTTCTTTGGGCAGACTCTGGGGGGTGAAATGCGTCAACATGGCGCAAATAGCGTCGTAATGTGCGACTTGTTCAGGTTCAATTTTGGGAGTGGGTTTCATATATTCCCACTCGATATCAGGGCGATTGAATATTTCTAATGCCTGCGAACCAAAAATCGGCTGACCATCTGACATTAATACATCGGGCGTGATGCCCACTAGAAATTTCCCTAATACAGCATTAGACATAAGACAATTTGGCTTTCTTGCGATGTGAATATAAGATGACGAAGTTAGCAAATTCAAACCGCAAAGTCAATTGCCTAGGGATTACCATGCAATTGAATGATTACTCATTGGAGACAGTTGATGTTTAAACTCAATCAAAAGATTGCACTCATCACAGGCGCCTCTCGCGGCCTGGGATGGGCCATGGCGCAATCATTGGCTCAGGCTGGTGCTCATGTGGTACTCAATGCCCGCGATGAAAAAATGTTGCAACAACGCGTGAAAGAATTAAAAGATCAAGGCCTGTCTGCACAAGCGTGTGCGTTTGACGTGACCAACTTTGCAAAAGCCCAACAATCTATACGAGAGATTGAGAAGCAATGGGGTCGTTTAGATATCTTGGTTGCCAATGCTGGAATCAATCATCGCAAACCCATACAAGATTTTGACATCGAAGACTTTGATCGCGTGATGAAAACCAATTTCAGCTCCATCTGGGTTTTATGCAAAGCAGTCACGCCATCGATGATCGAAAAAAAGAGCGGACGAATGATTTTGATTGGTTCAATGAGCGCAATCAATTCAAGGCCCACCATCTCGGCCTATGTCGCAAGCAAAGGCGCCGTTCATGCACTCACCAAGCAATTGGCGGTTGAACTCGCACCTCATCACATCACCGTCAATTGCATAGCACCGAAGCCTCGTTTGTGACGGGCTTGGTGATGAACGTCGATGGCGGGTTTACCTCTGCCATGTAATCCTTTGTCAAATAACAATTTTTATCAGGGTTAATGCTATAGTGCAAGGCGTAATTTTTGTGATCTGTGTTTTGGCGTTTCGTTGTGGTGTCATAGACGAAAATGCCACGAAAATCAAAAAGAATCTTTAATCGATTTTTGCGCCAGAACTCTTTACGACCTTGGCCCATTTTTGAACGTCAGACTCCAACATCTTCATAAAAACTTCTGGTGTTGTTATTAAAGTGTCAGCGCCTTGATCCTTAAAAAATGCTTGTGCTTCTGGTGTTTTTAAAATAGCATTGATATCTGCATTGATTTTTTCGACCACTGCTTTGGGTGTTCCTGCAGGTGCCAAAATACCCCACCATGGGCTCACATCAAAATTGGGATAACCCAATTCTGCAATGCTGGGCACGTCGGGCAAACTGCCATTTCTTTTTACACTAGAAACAGCAATGGCTTTGAGTTTGCCGCCACGAATGAGTTGAATCACAGACGGCACTGCACCAAATGCATTATCCACATTGCCACTGATCACGTCAGTCATCGCAGCAGAAATGGCTTTGTAGGGTACATGCACCATATCAATTCCAGCTTCTACCTTGAGCGATTCAGACAACAAATGATTGATGGAACCATTGCCAGAAGTGGCATAGGTTAACTTGGAATTTTTGCTTCTTCCGTTAGTAATCAACTGTTGAAAATTTTGTATCGGAGAATTGACTCCAACGACTAAGAAAAATGGCGTAGTTGCAACGGTTGCAACAGTTTGAAAATCTTTGACCGAATCAAACGGAATTTTTTCATACAGACTCAGATTTACCGCTTGTGATCCTGCATAAGTTAACAACAAGGTATATCCGTCAGGAGCGGATTTTGCAACCAAGTCGGTACCAATCACACCCGCTGCACCCACCTTGTTTTCTGTCATAACCGCTTGATTCCAAAGCAAACTCAGCTTTTGTCCAATGTATCTTGCAAAAACATCTGTAGCACCACCAGCGGCTTGCGGAATGATGAGCTTGACTGGTTTATTGGGATAGTTTTGCGCATGGCTTGAAAAAATCAGTGTTAACAAAACAAAAGATGAAATCACATGGATAAATTTTTTCATTGAAGATCCTGATTTACAGTTGATTCCACGTGCTTTGAATATCTTGAATTGCAAGCTTTTCGTAATTTTTATCGCAAGCATGCAAGTGCCATGGATGTTCGCCCTTTAAGATGAGTTGACGAACTGCATCCTCTTTGTTTTTTCTCTCAAGCGCATGTGAAACAACCACTTCTGCTTGCAGCCTTGGGATCACAATCACACCATCGCCGTCGGCCACAACCAAATCGCCAGGTTCAACATAAACGCCATCACACACAATCGGTGCGTTGACACTGCCGTGTCCGTTTTTTTGCGGTGAACTCGGACCGATTTTGGTGGCCCAAACAGCCGATTGCATTTCGATTAAATCATCGGTGTCGCGAATGAATCCATCAACAACAACGCCTGCGAGTCCTTTTTGTTTGGCATAAAAAGCGGCCATATCGCCCCATTGAGCGCCTGACTCGGGGCATTGCACCACGAGAACATCTCCCTTTTGTGACATGAAGAGCGATTTGTGCATCATCAAATTATCGGCAGGAGGGCAATGCGCAGTAACTGCGGGGCCCGCAATACGCACACCTGTGATCAAAGGTCGCATGAGGTTACTCATGGTGTGAGCCTTGGCCAATGTACCGCCCATGGCCTCGTGCAAATCTGACACACTGGTATGCATTGCTTTTGCACAAATGTCTGCACAAACTCGATTGACTTGTGTATAAACCGTTGAAGTAGTCATAGATTCGTTTATAAAAAATTGTTATTGCTTAAGAATAAGTTCGTACCGTTGCGTCTGCTCTCTTGTGCAAATCAGGAAGCAATTCCAATCCGTGACCTGGTTTGTCGTTAACGCTGATCATGCCGTTTTTGACTTGTGGCAAATCAGTGACTAGCTCTTTGTACCAGCCCGAATAAAAAGCGCGAACACTTTCTTGAATCATGGCATTGGGTGCATGTAGGGACAAATGTGCGGATGCAGCCCACACCACGGGTCCCGTGCAATCATGAGGTGCAACAGGGAGTTGCCATGCATCGGCCATGGCGGCGATCTTGCGCGCTTCTGTCAGGCCGCCACACCAACTCAGATCGAGCATTACAACACCTGCAACACCTGTTTGCAAATAATCTTTAAAGCCCCATTTGTAACTCAGCGTTTCGCTCGCGCATATCAAAGCTTTGCAGTCGGTTGCGTATTGCTTGAGCAAATCCAAACTATCCATGCGAATCACGTCTTCGTGCCAAAACGTATCAAACTCTTGCAAGGCACGCGATATTTTTTTAGCCATGGGTAAGCGCCACAAACTGTGAAATTCAACCATGATGTCCATTTTGTCGCCAACAGCATTTCTAATTTTTCTAAAAGACTCTAGTGCCGTGTTGAGATCTTCAGGGCTGATGTATTGCCCGTTGGATTTTTCTGCAGCCACATCAAACGGCCAAATTTTCATACCCGTGATGCCTTCACTCAAAAGCGATTCGGCAAGTTCGTCGGCATTGTGAAGAAAGGCTTGTAAATCTTCGTAGGGGCCAGATTTTTTATCGAGTCCCCAATTGGAACTGCTTTGATTGACGTTGCTGCGAATGTATTGATAGCCTGCACAGGTGTTGTAAACACGAATGGAGTCTCTGCTTTTTCCACCCATGGCAGTATGCAAAGGCATGCCTGCAGCTTTTCCAAAAATATCCCACAACGCAATATCAACGGCAGAGTTTCCACGCGTCTCGACACCGGATCCACGCCATCCCAAATAGCCCGTCAAATCGGTTTGTCTGGCTTCAATGTCAAGCGGATTTTTTCCAATCAATTTGGGGCCCACCCATTCGTGCAAATAGGCCTCAACGGCTTTGGCACCCATAAACGTTTCGCCAAGTCCTACCAATCCTTCATCTGTATGAATACGTACCCACAAGATATTGGGAAATTCATCCAATCGAACAGTTTCAAGCTTTGTGATTTTCATTGTTTAACTCTTCATAAAAAAAGCCCCGCTCGGTTGGAGACGGGGCTTTGTCAAAAGATGAATTAACCGCCACGCATTTTCTTCAATGTGTCGGTCACGATATTAACGGCTTCAGCACCAATCGTTGGCAAATGCTTTTCGTACACAGTCAACACTTTGGTGCGCAGACGTGTTTGTTCTGGAATAGAAATTTCATTGACCAACATGCCTTTGGCTTTGAGACTCTCAAGAGATTTTTCGTTCAATGAGCGATTTGCCGCACGCTGAACCTTTTGACCTTCGATAGCTGCTTCACGCAATACCGCTTGTTCTTGGGGGTTGAGTTGATCCCACAATTTTTTGCTATAGAGTAATAAAAATGGTGTGTAGGCGTGACGAGTGACACTTAGGTACTTTTGAACTTCGTTGAGTTTGGATGTTTCAATGGTGACGTATGGATTTTCTTGACCATCGATGGTTTTGGTTTCTAAGGCCGTAAAAACTTCACCAAAAGCCATCGGGACTGCATTAGTTCCCAATGTTTTGAAGGTATCCAAGAAAATATTGTTTTGCATGACGCGGACTTTAACGCCATCAAAATCTTCCAATTTAGTAACAGGGCGTTTGCTATTGGTTAAATTTCTAAATCCGTTTTCCCAGTAAGCCAAATTAACTAAACCAGCGGCTTCTAATTTTTGATTGAAGTATTTGCCAGCAGGACCATCTAACACCGCATCGGCTTCTTTTTCATTGGCGAATAAAAACGGCAGGTCAAAGACTCCCAACTCTTTCACAATTCCAACAAGTGGCGAGGATGATGTGCAAACCATTTCTTGAGTACCCGCACGCAGTGCTTGCGTTGCTTGTAAATCACCGCCTGCAGATCCGCCCCAAAATGCAGTGATTTTTAATTTGCCACCTGTTTTGGCATTTAAAACTTCTTGCATGCGTTTCACACCTAATCCAGCTGGATGGTCTTCATTGACACCATTGCTGATTTTGATATTGCGATCTGAAAATTGTGCCATCGCGCCTGAAACAGCAAGCATAGTGCCTGCGATTAAGGTGATGATTTTTTTATGCTGAAACATCTGCGTCTCCTTGGGTTTAAAAAACTTCAAAATTCAATTGAGCATCCACTTCATTGGCATGATAACCAAATCAGGGAATATGACAAGTAAAAATAAGACAACCAACTCGGCCATTAAAAACGGAAGGACGCCTTTAAACGCCGTATCCATATTAATTCGAGCGACACCACAAACTACGTTGAGGACGGTGCCCACAGGCGGTGTAATTAATCCAATGGCATTGTTCATGATAAATAAAACACCAAAATAAACGGGGTCAATTCCTGCTTGCTTAACCAGTGGCATTAAAACGGGCGTCAATATCAAGACCGTTGGCGTAAAGTCCAGAGCCGTTCCAACCACCACAATCAAAACCATTAATACGAACATTAGCAACATTTGATTGCCCATAAAGGGTTCCATCATTTTGGCCACCTCTGCAGGAATATTGGCAACTGTAATCAACCATGCACTCACCATCGCAGCAGCAACTAAAAACATGATTACGGCAGTTGTTTTGCCAGCGGCCAAAATAAGACCGTACAACTTAGACCATTGCAATTCTTTGTAAACAAAAGCACCAACGACAAAACTATAAACAGCGGCCACCACAGCGGCCTCTGTGGGCGTAAACACACCAAACTTCATCCCACCAATAATAAAAACAGGAAGACCCAAAGCCAAAAAACCATCGCTGGTGGCTTGCAATTTTTGTGTGAGTGTGAGTTGCTCTGCGGCTTTGACATTTTCTTTGCGAGCAAGCCACCACCATGTGATGCCAATCGCAATACCCATCATCACACCAGGAACAATACCTGCCAAAAATAATTTGGTAATCGACACATTAGCCGAGACGCCAAAAATAATGAATCCAATCGAGGGTGGAATCACAGGGGCAATGATGCCTCCTGCTGCAATCAAACCTGCGGAGCGACCTACGTCATATCCCGCTGAGCGCATCATAGGAATGAGTAAAGCCGATAAGGCCGCTGTATCAGCAACTGCAGAGCCCGAGAGCGAGGCCATGATGATGGCTGCAACAACGGCCACATAACCCAATCCACCACGATAGTGGCCCACCCATGCCATGGCGAGTTGCACAATGCGTCGACTCAAGCCCCCAGCGTTCATGAATTCACCCGCTAACAAAAAGAAGGGTACCGCCAAGAGTGGAAAATTATCCGCACCGTCAACAAATCGTTGAGCCAAAATTTGGCTGTCAAATCCAGCAATCACACCCGTGCCTGCCAAATAAGCCATCAAACATAAACCGCATACCAACAAGGCATAAGCGATGGGCATACCAACCGCCATTGCAGCCAGCAAACTCAATACAAAAATACTGACGGTCATGAACTTGCCCCTGTGTGCGGCAGTCGGCTGGTATCCACCGTATCTTCCGAATCAGTCACCGTAACCAAATCATCTTCACTCAATTGGTTGGTGAATAATTTGTAAAGCATATCAAGATTAATGACCGACATCACAAGACTCACGACATAACCAATGCCATAAATCCAAATCATTGAAATACCAACAACAGGCGACACATTGGTTACTTGTAATTCGTGCATCTCCCACGTGCCTTTAAGAAAAATCAAATTGCAGATCAACATCATGATTTCACTTAAAAAGAAACACAATTTTTTGCCGCCTAATGGCAAATGCCTCACCAAAGTGTCCACGCCCAAATGGCCTTTTTCGCGCATGGCCACCATCGCACCAATGTAGGTGAGCCAAATAAAACAATAGCGAGACATCTCGTCCGAAATGGTGATACCTGAATTGAATGCATAGCGCAAAACCACATTTCCAAACACCATGATGACCATTGCGACTAAACATGCGACGACCAGAAACTCTAAGAGCTTAAAAAATAAATCAATGACTTTTTGCATTAAATTGTTGACCAATCTATTTTGAATTGCGCAGGTGTAAAGGGCGCTGTGCGCATTCTTACACCACAAGCGTCAAACACTGCATTGGCTAAGGCCGCAGGAATGGGAGTAGCAGCAGCCTCTCCAGCGCCCAATGGCGGCTCAAAAGGACGATCGATTAAATCAATCAAGATTTCGGGAACTTGCGGAAAAGTCAGGATGGGATAGGTTGCCCAATTAGAACTCGTCACTTGCGATTTATCAAACTTGACTTCTTCATGCAAGGTTCGCGATAAAGTTTGCAACAGATTGCCTTCAACTTGCGCTTGGGTTCCATCCGGATTGATAATGAGTCCGCAATCGTGTGCGCAAGCTATTCGCTTGACTTGAATCACACCTGTTTGTGTATTGACCACCACGTCCATTGCAACACCCACATAAGTTTCGTTGCCTTTGTAATGCATGTACGCCATTCCACGACCTTTGAGTTGCGTGCCCGAACGCTTGGTAACTGGCGTATTTCTTTTTTTCCAACCGATTAATTTTGATGTGCGTTGAATAATCTCGATTCCTCTTGCGTCAGACATTCCTTGCAAGCGAAATTCAAGTGGATCAACTCCAGCCAAATGACTCAACTCATCGGTAAAACTTTCTACTGCGAAACAATTGGCAATTTTTCCTGGCGCACGAATATTGGAGGGCCGCAACGGCGCATCTTTGTGCCAGTTGGCAGATACTTCGACGTGAGGTGTGGAGTAGGGTGGATTTCCGTTTTGACTGATTAAACCCGTTGAGATACCCATGAGTTGTTTGATTCCCGCAGATTGCGGACCCAGCAACGGAATATTTGGAAGTTGTGCCGTTGCCTTGGGAATGAACATCACTGTTTTCCATGCTGCAATTTTTCCGTCTGCTGAAACGCCACCTTCTATATCGATTAATTGAGGCGGGCCTTTTGGGTCCCATATATTTTCGTCTTGCCTCGTCCATTGAACGCGAACGGGTTTGCCAATTGCTTTAGAGATCAACGCGGCATCAAGTGACGCATCGTCATGACCATTCATGCCATAACAACCAGCACCATCCAAATAAATGACGCGCACTTTGTCATTGGGTATAGCCATTAAACGCGCAATAATGCCGCGCAAACGATGCGTGGCTTGAGATGCACTCCAAACAACCGCTTGTTGACCATCGCTCAAATCTGCAACTGCGCACGATGGTCCCATCGATGCATGCGATTGCACGGGCCAGTAGTAGCTCGCTTGAATTTTTTGCGTTGATTGGCTCAATCCTTGTTGAACATCACCTTTTTTCATGATGGTTTGTGTCGACTCAAAAGGACCTTTTCGCAACCAATCTTTGACGCCTGCATGACCCAATAAATTTTTTTCTAGCGACCATTGCACTTTGAGCGCTACCGATGCTCTTTGTGCATCCCATTCATCTTCTGCCACCACTGCCAAAAAATCTTCAATTCGAACGATGCGCGCTTTGCCGATTCGTTTGATGGAGGATTCATCTACGCTGATGATTCGAGAACCAACACTTTGCGGACGAATCACACGTGCGTGCAACATACCAGGCAAAGAAAAATCTTGCATATACACATGCGTGCCCGTCACTTTGGCTGGCACATCGGGACGCGGCAATCCTTTTCCGACATATCGATAGGTATTGGGATTGCGCAATTTGGCCTTGCTATCAATCTTGAGTTTGAATTGCTGATTGCCAATCAGATTTTGGAACGCAATGCCTTTACCGCCAACAATGGGTCTGACTTCACCATCGATCGCGTCTAATGAATCAATGGGCACATTCATTTGAGTCGCAGCCACTGCAATGAGTGCTTGTCTTGCAGTAGCCGCGGCTTGTCTGATTTGAACGCCGCCACGCATGATGCCTGAGCTTCCTGCGGTGGGCCCTTGGTCGGGTGTGAGAGCCGTGTCACCATCGATCATTTGAATCTTGGCCACATCAATGCCGAGCTCTTCAGCGGCCATTTGTGGAATCGCAATTCGTATGCCTTGCCCTAAATCGACCTTGCCACAATAGAGCGTGATACGACCATCGGCATGAATAGAAAAATATCCATCGACTTCATTGACATCAAGCGTCGATCGTGTGGCCAGTGGTATTTGCGCATGAACACTTGGCAATTGAAAACCAATCGTTAATACACCAACCGATTGAAGTGTATGCGTTAAAAAACTACGTCGCGCAGATGAAAGTAGGGCGCTCATGCGGAATTCCTTGTTTTCATTTCGTCTTTGGCTCTCATTACGGCTCTTTCGATGCGGTGATGCGTGCCACAGCGACATAAGTTATTTTTTAACGCAGACTTGGCATCATCCAAGCTTGCGTTGGGTTTTTGAGATAACAACGCAACGCAAGTCATGACCATGCCGTTGGCGCAATAACCGCATTGCGCGGCTTGCTCAGCAATAAATGCGGCTTGAATCGGATGTGGTTTTTCGGGAGTGCCCAAACCTTCGATGGTTGTGATTTTTTTATTGACTACTTGAGAAACAGTAACAACGCAAGACCTCGATGCACGTCCATCAATGTGAACCGTGCAGGCACCGCATTGGCCCAAACCACAACCATATTTTGCGCCCGTTAGACCCAATGAATTTCTGAGTGCATAAAGCAAGGGTTGTTGAGGGTCAGAGACTTGAACCGTTTTAATCTGACCGTTGACATTGAGTTGGTAAGAAGGCATGACTTTAACTCCTGGCATCAAGCAACTATACCTTTTTCTATCAATCCGTTGATTTGTTCTTCATTCAATCCCAAATCTTTTAATACGTCCATCGTATCTTGGCCAATTTCTGGCGCATTGCGACGATGCATACCTGGGGTGCGTGACAATTTTGGAATAATGCCAGGCACCGACAGTAATGATCCATCTTTCATTTTTACTTGAGCAATCATGTCTCGAGCTTTGTAATGTGGATCACGTGCAATATCTGCCACGTTGTAAATGCGTCCTGCAGGAACACCAGCACTGTCCAAGGCCTTGAGAACATCGCTCGAGCTGTGTAATGCCGTCCATTCGCCAATCGCCTGATCGATTTCTTCAACACGCTTGACGCGCCCTGTGTTGTCGCTCAAATCGGGGGACTGACCCAAATCGTCTCTTCCAATCGTTTTCATCAATCGCTTAAAAATACTATCGCCATTGCCCGCAATCAATACGTAGCCTTGGTCATGACACAAATAAGCATTACTTGGTGCAATACCTGGCAGAGCACTTCCTGCAGGCTCCCGTATCACACCAAACTCGCTGTATTCAGGTAATAAACTTTCCATGCAATTAAAAACAGCTTCATACAAAGCGATATCAATGACTTGACCTAAGTCACTTTTGTTTCTTTCGTGCATGGCCATCAAAATACCAATCACGCCATGCAAAGATGCCAATGTGTCGCCAATGCTGATACCCACACGCACAGGAACATGTCCAGGCTCGGCGGTAAGATAACGTAGTCCACCCATGGCTTCTGCTACAACGCCAAATCCAGGCTTATCGCGATAGGGCCCCGTTTGGCCATAACCACTGATACGCAAAATAATGAGCTTGGGGTTGATGGCTTGAAGCTCTTTCGGACTCAAATTCCAAGACTCCATCGCGCCAGGACGAAAATTTTCAATCATCACATCCGCATCTTTGACCAATTGACGAATGATGTCTTGTGCTTGTGGTTCTTTGATATCAAGAGCTATTGATTTTTTATTTCTCGATTGAATTTGCCACCAAACGGAGGTGCCGTCTTTTAATAAGCGCCATTTGCGCAGTGGGTCACCACCCTGTGGCGACTCAATTTTGATAATTTCTGCACCAAAGTCAGCCAGTGTTTTTGCGGCGAATGGTCCTGCAATGAGTTGCCCTAGTTCAATCACCTTGATGCCTTGTAGAGGACCCATATATTTTTTATAGCCTTTATTTCAACCTATGAACTATAAAACCTCTGCACGATTTCAATCCTATTTGACATACTCAAAAAGTATTCATTTATTATATATTTAAACAATTTAAATCAACGATTGATCAAGAAAACGATGCGAAACAAACTATCCGCCAAAGATAAGAAGATCCAGACTCATCAACTCAATGAAGAAATTAATTCAAAAGCGATTCTTGAAAAAAAGATACCAAGTAGCGAAGAAATAAATATAGAAACACATGAGGTCGTGCATGCGTCAAGCTCAAACGAATTAAACAAAGATAAACATCACATTGAATTCACCTCATCATAGTTCACGGCAATATCAATTGACGAAACTGGCTTTAATGGCTCCGTAGAAATCATTGAAACAAACACGCCAAGTAAGCCCATTATTCCAGCAAAACCGTCCATTCCAATATTTACTTCACCATCGGTCATTCAATTGGCAACCGGATTGGCTTTAGGTGCTTCACAGGCAGGTCATAGTTAAGATCTAGTTGCACCCATTGATCTCAATCCCCATGAGGTATGGGTCTATCGTTTTTAACACCAACCAATTGTTTGATTTTGATCGATCTAACAACATCACAAAAAACCACAATGATTTTGTAGGTTCTGCAATGCATGAAATTGGACATCTTTTAGGTTGTGTAAGAAGTCTTGATTTACAAACATCTGTCGCTCCCTATGTTTTAGATCTTTTCAGGGTAAGTCAGGACGGCAGTCATATGTTTAGCAAGTTAAATCCTGCCTATTTTTCTTTGGCTAAGTCTATAAAACTATCGAATGGAAATAACGATCAGGCCTCACATTGGGATGATTCGGATCTCATCATGAATGCAACTTCTTAAAAAGGAGTCCAACTTAATATTCAAGCCTATTATCTTAAGGGCTTTGACATCATCGGTTGGAATGTCATTTAATAACGGATCGGTTCTATTTTTCAAGCCCACCACCTCCTTCATGATTATTACTTTAGAACTACTTCTTTTCTCCTGCGAGACTATTGCCTATCTCTTTAGAGCAAACTCCTAGTAATATATCGGTTGTTTATAAAAGGAACTTCCGCATGAAAGTCAGCTTCAAACTCAATGGGAAACCCGTTTCAACCGATGTTGAGCCAAGAACACTTTTGGTGGAGTTAATTCGTGAAGGATTTAACCTCACTGGAACCCATGTGGGATGCGACACATCTCAATGCGGTGCATGCACAGTTCATGTCAATGGAAACGCAGTTAAGTCATGCACTATGTTGGCCGTACAAGCCCAAGACTGCGACGTACTCACCATTGAAGGTTTAGGTGCTGACAAACTTCATCCCATGCAAGTGGCGTTTTCACAATGTCATGGATTGCAATGCGGTTTCTGCACACCTGGCATGATCATGTCAAGCGTTGCATTACTTAAACAAAACCCCAATCCCACACACGATCAGATCGCTGAAGGACTTGAAGGCAATATTTGTCGTTGCACAGGTTATGTCAACATTGTCAAAGCGGTTGATCAGGCCGCGAAAGAAATGCAAAAAACGGCCGTAAAAGTTTGAATGCCATGGATACATTACTCAGACAGGAAGACCTGCGATTAATCACTGGTGCGGGTCAATTCAGCTCCGACTTTCATGACGCCGCAACATTACACGCCAGTGTGATTCGCTCGGTTCATCCGCATGCAAAATTACTGTCGTGCTCTTACACAGAAGTTTTAAAAGCGCCAGGCGTTGTGGCTGTTTTAACGGCCGATGATGTGCAGGCAGCGGGATTTGACTCCTTGCCTAACGTGGTCACTGTTAAGAATGCAAAGGGTGAAGCTCAAAAAGTTGCAAGCATGCCTATCCTTGCCAAGGATAAAGTTTTATTTGTCGGCCAACCGATTGCAATGGTGATTGCAACCACCGCAGCTTTGGCGCAAGACGCTGCCGAGTTGGCGCAAATCGACTATCAACCTTTGGAAAGTGTTTCCAACTTTGAACAATCGGCACACTCTAAAAATGTTCAATTGCACGACGGCATTGCAGAAAATCTATCGGTTCGATTTGAAAATGGCGATCGCGAGGCAACACTCAAAGCCTTTGCAAGTGCAAAATTAGTGAGTCAAATAACCATTAAAAGTCAGCGACTCATTGGCTCACCGATGGAGCCTCGCGCAGTTGTTGCGTCCTATCAAGAAAAAGACGATTACATGCATTTGTACACACCGTCGCAAGGCGCAGGTGGCATGCTCAAGTTTTTAAACTTAGTAACCAAATGGCCTGTTGAAAAATTTAAATTGCACACCAAAGATGTGGGTGGCTCATTTGGCTTGCGTGGTAATGTTTATCCCGAACACGCCTTGGTGATGTTGGCATCGAAAAAATTTAAAAAACCCGTCAAATGGGTAGGAACACGTTCTGAAATATTTTTAAGTGACTGGCATGGTCGTGCTATCGATCTTCAAGGTTTTATTGCTTTAGATAATGAAGGTTTTATACAAGCGATTCGTTTTGAAGATCAAGTCGATGTGGGTGCTTTCAATTGTTACTACAGTACACACATTGGGACTCGCAATCTATCGATTACCATGGGCGGCCCCTATCGCGTACCCCATTTGCACATGCAGTCTGAGTTGCGTTATACCAATACGGTCCCTATTTCTGCATACAGAGGTGCAGGGCGACCCGATATTGCATACGCCATTGAGCGTTTGCTCGATCACGCGGCCCATGAACACGGTTTCGATATTGTTGAAATCAGAAAAAAGAATTTTGTACCCGTTGATGCATTTCCATATACAACGGCCGTTGGAACTGTCTATGATTGCGGCGAATTTGAAAACGTACTCAATCGTGCATTAACGCTATTTGATCGAACCCAAGTTGAAGCCAAAAAGAAATCTGCATTAACAAAAGGAAAAATTTACGGCTGGGGGTTGGCCTATTACCTCGAGGCCTCTGCACCGAGCGCCGCAGCGATGGATCAAATCATTGGGCAATTAGGCAAGCATGGTCAATTGCACGTGCACGGATTAACGGGCGCATCGGGTCAAGGTCACGAAACTTCTTTTGCAAGCATTATTCAAACAGAGTTGGGCTTGCCCACCGATTGCGTGCGTTACGTTGCAGGCAATGACACGAGTCATATCATTGGCAATTCGACAGGCGGCTCAAGAACGCTTTTGGGCGCAGGGAGTGCCGTCAAAAGCATGTGTCAAAAATTAAAAGAAAACATCATCACGCAATTAGCAAAAGAATGGTCTTGTGACGCATCACAAATTCGCGTTGATAAAAATATTTATTCACACGACGCCTCCAAGCAACATGCGCAGTTGGTTGATTTATTTAAGCAATGGGGCGCAAAAGGAATCGAACTTCACGCAACGGGTGAAACCAATTCGGGCTCAACCTTTCCCAATGGATGCCACATTGCCGAAGTTGAAATCGATACATCGACGGGTGAATCAGAGGTCGTCAATTACATTGCGGTCGATGATGTGGGCAATGTCATATCGCCCAAATTGGTTGAAGGTCAGGTGCATGGCGGCGTGATTCAAGGATGGGGACAAGCCTTTGTTGAGCATGCTATTTATGACCATGAAACGGGACAATTGTTAACAGGCTCCTACATGGACTACGCAATGCCTCGCGCTGGATCGATTAAAAATTTACATTCAGAAAATTTTTGCGTTCCAACCAAGCTCAATTTATTGGGTGCTAAAGGTGTTGGCGAATCGGGTTGCTCGGGATCCTTGCCCGCTTTATCCAATGCCGTGATTGATGCTTTGCGTCAAAAAGGCATTGAGCAAATGGATATGCCGTTTACATCTGAACGCCTTTGGCAAGCCATTAATTAAACGATATCTCGTCCCAAAATGGCCTTAAAACGCTTGCAATAGGCTGGCCAAACCTCTGGGTTGACTAATCGAGAAGGTTTTTTGCCTTCAGCAATTTCTATCAATTGCATGGCAGACATATAGGCCATTTGGCGGCGTGCATCGTAACTCACGCCCGCTGTGTGATAACTGGCAATTACTCGATCTAGAGACAATAGGGGGTGCGTCGCGTCGGGTGGTTCAACGGAAAAAACATCCAATCCTGCGCCCCCTAAATGACCGCTGCTCAAGGCTTGATACAAAGCCGCTTCATCATAGATATCACCTCTTGCCGTTGCAATAAACAAGGCGCCTTTTTTCATTTGTGAAAAAGTTGATTCATTCATCATGCCGATGGTGTTGCTGTCGCGAGGGCAATGCACACTAACCACATCAGAAAGCGAAAGCAATTCTTTGAATGACACTGACTCGGCACCGCGTGATTTGATTTGATCAGGTGTTAAAAAAGGATCATAAGCAATTACGCGCATACCCAGTGCATTGGCTATTTTTGCAAAGTGCGAGCCCGTGTGGCCAATGCCAATCAAACCGAGTGTGCGCCCCTCAACTTCAAATCCCATACCTTGTGCACGAGTGAATTTTTCACCCCGTCTTAATCGGCGATCGCCTTCATAAATTCTTTTGGCCAATCCAATCATAAAACCCAAGGCATGTTCGGCCACCGCTCGGGCATTACTGCCCGCTTGATTGACCACGCAAATGCCAAGATCTGTGCAATCTTTGACTTCGACCGTGTCGTAACCTGCACCAAATGTAGAGACGGCCAATAGTTGAGGACAATTTTTGAGTAATTGATGCTTGGCAAACCAAGGCTTGGGCAAATCGTCTCGGGCTGAGCTAACGTGATAGGCGTGCGCAGTTTTAAAAGCATTCAAGAGTTCTGCATCTTGATTGTGAATTGAAAAAACTGAAGTCTTGATTTGATCAAAAGGCTTTAGTGTGGTGTCATAGGTATTTTGGTCCATCGGTAGATCTAAACGGACGATGGAAAAAATATTTTTGGAGTTAGATAAATTCATACTGTTTTTTTGTTTTCGTTTTAGTTTTTTGATTTTTGATTTTTAAGTAACACGTCAACAATGGCTCGCACAACTTCCTTGTTTTGTACGTTGAGCATACGATAGTCTTGCTGAAATAATTTTTCGTCATTGAGTTGTCGATACGAGGCAATCAATTCTTTGGCAGCGTGTGACGACTTGGATTTAACCGAGATTGTCCATTAGCCGAATCTGCACTCGCGACCCAGTCAACCCGAGTTCGACACCAAATGACGCAAGTTATTGATTCATATAGGGCCAGCTTCAAACTTGCCACTACAAAAGGCTCAACTGGGTGTTTTGCGTCGGTTTTCTGATGTTCAAAGCCTGCATAACGTCTGCCTGGGAGTCGTTAATCGTTGAGATGCCCGAGATGGGCTCTGCCTTGTTGATCCGCACCCTATGGCGCTGGATTTTGCGCAGCTCTGCCAGCGCCCTTTCTGGCGACAGATCACTATTGGCCAGCCTGAGCCTTTGGCCCATCACGCGGTAAACGATCAAGGCCAGGAAACAAACCAAGGCATGGGCGCGGATTCTCGCTGGCAGGCGGTGGTACACCGGTGTAATCTCGATTTCAGACTTCAGCACCCGAAAGCCCCGCTCAATGTCGGCCAGCGCCTTGTAGCGCTGCACCACCTCTGGCGGCGTCAGGTCGGCCACGTTGGT
>RFYV01000060.1 GCA_009921265.1 Betaproteobacteria bacterium
AATAAAATTGGCCGCTAGGCCACGCCAGTATTGGCTTTCACTACAAACTTATACTGTTTAACCGGACACCAGTGAATTGAAATAACAACACAAAAGCATCCATCCATCCATCCATCCATACGCAATCAAAAATTTAATTCCGAAGCATCTCAGCACGCAATTAACGCGGCCAAATGGCAACGAATTCCAACGCCGTCGATGAGTGTTGAAAAAGTGGATGCCGCAAAAACAGGCACAATTTACAGAGGCGATCTGGCGGTCAAAACATTGTGCATTCAACAACCGCTTTATTCAGGTGGAAGAATTACCGCAGGCATACAAAAATCGGAAAGTAACCTCAGACTGGCACTTGCACAAACAGAAAAACGCAACTACAAATTGAACTGAGAGTGATACAAGCTTACTGCGACTGGTTGGCAGCAAGCGACAAAACAACTTCTTGGCAAGATAGCTTGCAAACCCACCAAAAATTAAAAAATCAAGCAATCAATCGCTTAAAGATCGATGTTTATCCACAAAGCGATTTAGTTCTTGTCTAGTGGCGATTGTCGAGCACCTTGGCTGAACTCGAAGCGGTCAAGGGACAGGTCAATTTGGCCATCGCACGATTATCCGAACTCACAGGCCAACAACTTTTGCACCAAGAGCTGCAAAACGCAGGTACTGCGCCTCCTCGCTTTGAAATGCCCATGATTGAGTTATTCAATCACGCTGAAGTCAATCATCCAAATATTAAAAAGTCAAAAGCACAAATAGAAATTCAAGAATTTAATTTACAAGAGAAAAAATCCGAGCTCATACCAGAGGTTTATTTTGGAGCAGAGCGCCAGTTTAGTAAATTTCTTATCTTAATCTAGGACCCGAAACCCGCTATTTTGTTAGGCTCAATAGTCGAATGGGGACCGGGCTTTCCACTTTTAGTGGCATTTCAAGCGTTATGTCCACCATTCAAAGCGCCCAACAAGTCTCATCATTCAACAAAAAATCAATCACCGAGCAAATCACACAAGACTACTTAACCGTTCAAATGATGCAAACTAGAGTTCAAGCTATTCAAGGAGTTCTTGTATCAGCGCAAGACATCGTCAACTCCGTTGAAAGACAATTTAATTCGGGTCGCAAATCTTGGCTTGAATTGATGAATGCGGCTAGAGAAATGGCACAAACCCAAGCTCAATACTTTGATACACAAATAGCGGGTACTTTATCAAGTTGGCGTTTGTATTTTATAGTCAATGGCCAAGTGACGGAAATTCAGGCGAAGTACTTTTCTACCAAAAATAAATATCTGCAAGATACTTGAACGGAAGTTGCCAAGTTAGAGGATGATTTGGCTTCCTATTAAAGTAAATTCACATATTTGAAAGTATACCTACCCACAACAAAATCACAGCGCCAATGGATGACATTATCAAAAGTCTCAAAGTCAATACTGTTGGTGGACTCTAGCGACCAGGAGATGAATTAATGCAAATCGCAACTGCAGGTGACGACATGATTATTGAATGTAAAGTCAACCCAGCAGACATTGGTCAACTCAAGTTAGGTCAATCGGCCATGATCAAAATTAACGCCTATGATTACAGCATTTACGGCGCGCTCAAAGGCACGGTCATTCACTTAAGTCCAGACACTTTGTCCGATCAAAATCAAAAAGGGCCAGTCCACGGTTTATTACAAAATGAATGTTCGAGTCAATAAATAACAAAACAAGCAACAAGCATCAACATCAAAGCTGGCATTACGGCCAACATTGACGTTGAAACAGGAACAAGGACGGTATTAACTTATATTCTCAAGCCACTTATTAAATCTTTCAGTGGCGCCTTGCGCGAAAATAAACCTGCTTAACGATCTCTTGCAGCCTTGGCGGCAGGTCTAGGCCCTGCCCTGCGCGCATCGCCACCAAAACCGTGCTTGGGTGGTGAACCACCCGCACGACGATCGTTACGACGTGGGCCTGATGGCTTTCCAAATCGACGTTGTTCACCAGGCCCTGCGGGTCGTGGTGAACGTTGCGTGGGCTCTAAACCAGGAATCATTTCGGCATTGAGTGTTTGCTTGGTGAAGTCTTCGATGTCTAAAATCTTTCGACGCTCACGCCATTCAGCAAAAGTAATGGCAATGCCATCGCGACCTGCGCGACCTGTGCGACCGATGCGGTGAACATAATCTTCTTGCTTCATAGGAAGCCCGTAATTAAAAACGTGGCTGATGTTTGGCACATCAATTCCGCGAGCAGCCACATCGGTTGCAACCAAAATTTGAACCATGCCATCACGCAATGCATTGAGTCTTCTGTTCCGTAGACCTTGGCTCAAGGCGCCATGCAATGCAACTGCTGAAAATCCAGCCTGTTGGAGGTCTGCAGCCAATGCATCACAATCGATTTGCGTACTTGCAAAAACAATGGCTTGAGCAATTTGAGTATCTCTTAACCAGTGGTCTAACAATTTACGTTTGTGATGCAAGTTGTCAGCCCAAAATAAAGTTTGTTTAATATTGGAGTGACGTTCTTGTGGAGAATCAACCTGAACACGCTGGGGTGTTCGCATCACGCGAGCACCCAATTGTTGAATACGTGGAGCAAATGTAGCACTGAACATCATGGTTTGACGACGATTGCTTGTGAGTTGATGAACCTCAGCCAAATCATCGGCAAATCCCAAATCGAGCATGCGATCCCCCTCATCCACGACTAAGAATTGCACCTTGTCTAATTGAATATTTTTGGATCGTTGTAAATCAAGCAAACGACCCGGAGTCGCCACAACCAATTCGGCATTGTTGAGTCGTGCAATTTGCAATGGGTAAGGCATACCGCCGACCACACAAGCAATTCGTAAACCTCTGCAATGTTTAACGAGATCAATTGCGTCGTTGGCGACTTGCTGAGCGAGTTCGCGCGTAGGGCACAAAATTAATGCGCCAGGTGTTGCCGCTTTGAAATGACGTTGTTGTGTTGGATTTTTTCTTTTGGCGCGCTTGGGTAGCTCTTCACCTTTGGCCAAGGCCTGCACGACCTTTTCATTCCATTCTTCGGCCTGTTTTTTATCATGTTCTTGTTGTTGCAACAAAAGTGTATGCAACACGGGCAATAAGAATGCAGCTGTTTTGCCACTACCTGTTTGACTCGACACCATGAGGTCGTTGACAGGCTTATCTTGCAAAGTGAGCGCAAGTGGAATAACGCGCGACTGAACAGTGGTTGGTTGCGTAAAAGATAAATCGGCCACTGCTTGAATCAATTCAGGTGCTAAGCCTAAGGATTCAAAAGTGACGACGAGTGCGGTTTTTTCTGGTGATGCTGTAACAGCGATCACATCGGATGCATGAGTCATGATAAGACCCGAGGCATTGAGCCTGTGGGTTCCATTTGAAGGTTGAAAAAACATCAACCTTCGAACAGAGCGCAACACCCTTGAGGGCGGCTGTTCCGCAGAGGCGGACACAAGGTTTGAGGTAGATGTACAAGCTGAACAAATCGTTCAACAATGCATATTGTAGCACACATTTCGGGTTTCCCCTAATACCCGGTGAATGATGGGCTTTAAAGTTGTAAAAAATGGGTGCGATAGTGAACCAATTCATCAATTGATTCATGCACATCGGCCAGTGCCGTATGTTTTTGTTGTTTTTTAAATGATGAATAGACGTCAGGCTTC
This sequence comes from Betaproteobacteria bacterium, assembly GCA_009921265.1. GTDB lineage: Bacteria > Pseudomonadota > Gammaproteobacteria > Burkholderiales > Burkholderiaceae_C > Limnohabitans. Next base: position 3,666 of record RFYV01000060.1, read on the forward strand.
CAGCGTTTCGCTAATTCTTTGAGGGTGCTCACATCCATATTTCTGTAGTGAAACCAAGCCTCAAGTTTGGGCATGTATTTCACCAAAAAACGTCGGTCTTGGCTGATGGTGTTGCCACACAAGGGCGCGGCCGCTTTGGGGATGTACTTTTGAACGAAATCAAGCAATATGCTTTCGGCTTCTGACTCAGTCAAGGCAGAGGCTTTGACCTTTTCAATCAGGCCACTTCTGCCGTGGGTTCCTTTATTCCAAGCGTCCATTCCATTCAGCAATTCATCACTTTGACGAATAACCAATACGGGGCCTTCAATGCGAGGCTCCAGGTTAGGGCCTGTGACGACCACTGCGATTTCGAGCAAGCGTTCTTTTTCTGGATCGAGACCAGACATTTCACAGTCAATCCAGACCAAATTTTGGTCAGATTTTTTAAAAATATACGAATCGGCAATGGCGGGTTGATTTTGCGAGGTCATTCCATCATTGTCGCTGATGTTCAAAGCCCCCAATGATTAAGGCTAAACTCTGTCCTATGAGCGAATCTTTTTTAATGACCCTTACCTTTGCAACATTTCTTGTCGTCAATTTGGCCATAAAGTTTTGGCTGGCCTCGCGTCAAGTCAAAACTGTCGCCACGCACCGCCATGAAGTTCCCAACGAATTCAATCAGTCCATGAGCCTGGTCGACCATCAAAAAGCTGCTGACTACACTCTGGCCAAGCTTCAGTTGGGATATTGGGATCTCGCAATTGATACGCTTTTCTTGGTCGGATGGACCTTGCTGGGTGGCCTTCAATTACTCAACCAATCCTTGCTGCAAGTCATGGATGTTGGTGTGTGGCAGCAAATCGCTTTATTCATCAGCTTCATGCTCATCAATGGTGTCATTGGTCTCCCGCTTTCCTTGTACCAAACTTTTGTGCTCGAAGAAAAATTTGGCTTCAACAAAATCACATGGCGTCTTTGGGCAAGCGATCTGGTCAAAGGCCTCATGCTCGGCATGATTTTAGGATTGCCGTTTCTATGGGTTGTCCTTTGGTTAATGAACGCAGGTGGAATACATTGGTGGATTTGGGCCTGGTTTGCACTGATCGCATTTCAATTATTTATTCTTTGGATTGCACCCAATTTCATCATGCCATTGTTCAATCAATTCAAGCCTCTTGAGGATGAATCACTCAAACAGAGAATCACGCAACTGATGACGCAAACAGGGTTTAGTGTCAAAGGTTTTTTTGTCATGGATGGGTCCAAGCGATCCGCGCACTCCAACGCTTTCTTCACAGGATTGGGGCGCAACAAAAGAGTCGTCTTCTATGACACCTTACTCAACCAACTCTCGCCCGATGAAATGCAAGCCGTTTTAGCACACGAATTGGGTCACTTCAAACTCAAACACATTCCAAAGATGATTGTGATTAATTTCTTGGCTAGCTTATTAGGCTTGGTTATCTTGGGTTATTTAGCTCAACAGCTTTGGTTTTACACTGGCTTGGGCGTTACACCCAATGCTTTGGGCCCCAACGACGCATTAGCACTTCTTTTATTCATGCAAGTCACGCCATTGGTGAGTTTTTTGGTGTCTCCTATCAGTTCATTTCGTTCACGCAAACACGAATTTGAAGCAGATGCCTTCGCAACACAACACGCCAACGCAAAAGACTTGAAAACGGCTTTGCTCAAACTTTACAAAGACAACGCCTCTACTCTGACGCCCGATCCTTTGTACGTTGCTTTTTATCACTCACACCCATCGGCATCTCAACGATTAGCCCATCTGAGCGCATGAACGTCAACGGACTCATCGTTGCCAGTTATGGTCGACACGTCATCGTAGAGTCCCTAGACGGTCAACGAAGAATTTGCCATCCACGCGGCAAAAAAAATCAAGCCGTGGTGGGCGATCAAGTCTCTTGGCTCGCCAGCGAAGATGAGGGAACCATCGAGTCGATTCATCCCAGAAAAAATTTGTTTTATCGACAAGACGATATTCGGACCAAATCGTTTGCAGCCAATATCGATCAAATTCTTATCTTCATCGCGGCCAAGCCTGAGTTTTCTGAAATGCAAATCACTCGTGCGCTAATTGCCGCACAAGCCCAGGGCATTCAAGCGCTGATTGCATTAAATAAAAAAGATATTCAACCTGAGTTTGAATATGCTTTACAAAAATTAAGTGCTTACAAAAAAATGGGCTATCGCGTGATCGAGCTCAGCCTCAAAGATCCTTATTTTGATCTCTCCGAATTTCAAAACCTGATTTCTCATCAATCCACACTGGTGCTGGGCCCTTCAGGTTCTGGTAAGAGCACGCTCATCAATCGTTTAATACCAAGCGCCTTAGCGGCCACCAATTCGATCTCTGAGGCCTTACAGTCTGGCAAACACACAACCACGAACACCACTTGGTATTGGATCGAGCAAAATCAAAAAACCGCATTGATTGATTCACCAGGCTTTCAAGAATTTGGAATTCACCATCTTGAAACCAGCGCCTTGGCTCAATGGATGCCCGATCTTCAACCCTATATTGGTCTGTGCAAATTTTCAAATTGCTCACATGTTCATGAGCCCGATTGCAATATTAAAACTGCATTGGCACGAGGAGAAATCGACGCGCAACGATACAAAATTTATACACAACTCTTTGAAGAGTTATCGCAACCTCGGCAGTTTTAATTAGCCCAAAAGTTTTGCCAAAGTTAAAAGCGCTAACAAGACGACCCACATCACCACCGTTCTCCACACAAGACCAACCAATCCACTCATGTGCGAAAAATCTGCAGGCCTTCCATAGAAAGTTGTTTCTTCATGTTTGTTTTCGTCATAGGGAAGATCATTCAAATGATGAAGCGCTTGTCCTCCTAAACGAATATTGATTGCGCCTGATGTGGCGGCCAATACAACGCCATCATTGATATTTTCAAACTGATGCGCTGAATTTCTCCAAGAATCTACCGCATCTTCAAAATTACCAACAACGGCAAATGAAAAAGCAGTCATTCGAGCAGGTAGCCAGTCAATTTTCTCCCAAGCTTTTTTGGCATTATTTTCGAGACTGGTATCGTCATGAGTCCAATCGATGCTTGATTTTTTTTGATTTTTCCAAACCATCGTGACGTATTCGGTCATTCGGTAAATAACGGCGCCAGCAGGACCTAATCCGAGCGCGGCCAATATCGAATAAAAAGAAATAACACCAAATACATGTCGATGCGCAGCAATTACTGATTGTTCTATGAGGTGTCTCACAATTTCTTGTTTAGCCAATTGGCTGGCATCGACTTGTTGCCATTGCGCAAAAATTAGTCTGGCAAGCGATTCATCACCAGAAACAAGTGCGTCGCGTATGGTTGTGAAATGATGACTAAATTGCCTAACACCTACGGTGGCGTATAAAACTGCGAGACTCCAGACCAATGCAAATGGCCAACCCAAGGTACTGATTAATACCCAATGAATCAAAAACGTCACTAAGGCTGGAACGGCTACTGCAACCCACCATGGCCACCATGAATGACCCTTTGCGCCTGCATCAAAATTGTGTCGCACCCAACCGACCCAAATATGGATGGCCGTATGGAAACGATTGCCCGTCTTAAAAGGGCGCGCCTGCTCTAAAAGTAAAGAAAAGACAATGGCTAAAAAACTCATGCACAGATGATAGCGATGAGTTGGCTGAACAGCTCATCTAAGCCGATAAAAAACGATAAAAATTTCGCAACATGGCCGCTGTGGCACCCCATATAAATCGCTCGGAATCCCCGTCTTGATAAGGCATTGAGAACCACTTTCTATCAATCCCATCCCAATGGAGCGCATGCCTTTGATGATTAGCTGGAGTCATCAAAAAGGAAAGAGGCACTTCAAAAACATCGGCGACCTCATTGGTGTTAATTTTCATTTTAAAATCGGGCTTGATGAGGGCGACCACAGGAGTCACAACGAAAGCAGTACCCGTTGTATAGGTGGGCAAGGTACCTAGAACTTCAATGTACTGGCTTGTTAACCCCACTTCCTCTTCGGACTCGCGAATCGCCGCTTCAATCGGGTCCTTGTCATTGGCGTCGATTTTTCCACCAGGAAATGCGATTTGTCCAGAATGCGATGACAAATGTGCGGTGCGTTGAGTTAATAAAACAAAAGGTTGATGGCGCTGCACAATCCCAATTAAAACTGCTGCATCAACTAATTTTTTACCAACTATTTTTCTTTCAATGGTTATTTCTGGTTCCCAAACTGGCGGGCTTAAAAAACGTTGCCTTAAAGCTGATGAAATAATTTTTTCTTGGGGAATTGGTTCGAGATGATTGTCTATTCCAAGCACGGGAGCATTCCTTGGATTAAACCCAGGAATTTTTGAAAGTGGCGTTGGTACTAGAGAGACCATGGATGGAGTATTAATGAGGAGTTAGCACTGATTGTCACCCAATAGCGAGATTTGCAAAAAAAAACCGTCGGAAAGTGAATTCCGACGGTTTGATTGAAGTAACTCTCTTTTAGGCTGCAGGTGCTTGTGCTTTGAGAGTAAGTTTTTCTTTGATACGTGCTGATTTGCCGCTGCGATCGCGCAAATAGTACAACTTGGCACGTCTAACGTCACCACGACGCTTGATTTCGATACTTGCGATCAAGGGGCTGTGAGTTTGAAATGTACGCTCGACACCTTCTCCACTGGAGATTTTGCGAACGATGAAGTTGCTGTTGAGGCCACGGTTTCTTTTGGTGATAACAACGCCTTCGAAGGCCTGTACGCGTTTACGCGTCCCTTCGACCACGTTAACGCTCACGATCACGGTGTCGCCAGGAGAAAAGTTAGGTATTTTTTTACCTATGCGAGCAATTTCTTCTTGCTCTAAAGTTTGAATGAGATTCATGATTTCCTCAAATGATCGTGGTTGCGCTACACAAAAGGCACTGCATGGTGGCAACTAGCGCCTACCGCAATGCGGCCAACCAGAGGATCCAAAGCCTGAAATTATACAACGCTTTAGCACTCAAAATCTATGGACTTTGTGAGACGATTTTTCCCTTTAGCCCCGTCTTTTCGATGAGATCGGGGCGATTTTTGGCTGTAATGGCCAGACTTTGCTCCTTACGCCACCGAATAATTTCTGCGTGGTGTCCAGACAACAAAGTTGCTGGAACCGCTTGCCCCTGCCAAGTTTCGGGGCGGGTGTAATGAGGACAATCGAGCAAACCGTCTAGTGCGGCATTAAAACTATCCATCTGATGGCTTTGATCGTCATTGAGAACCCCTGGAAGCAATCGGATGAGGCTATCGAGCAAAGCCAGCGCTGGGATTTCGCCACCAGAAAGAACAAAATCTCCCAAACTGATTTGATGGTCCACGCATTGATCGATAAACCTTTGATCAACGCCCTCATAACGACCACACAAAAAAATAGCTCCCTTGGACGTCGACCAGGTTTGAACCTGAGCCTGATTGAGAGTTTGTCCCACAGGAGAGAAATAAATCAGCGGAACATCTTCTCGGGACAACTGGATTTGTTTGCGTATCGCTTGCAGGCAAGCATCTAAAGGTTCGGCCATCATGACCATACCAGGACCGCCACCAAAGGGGCGATCATCGACTCGCTTGTATTGACCTTGTGAGTAGTCTCGCGGATTCCAAAAATGAACCTTGATCTGACCCGAATCATAGGCGCGACGCGTCACACCCAAGGTTAAAAATGGGGTAAACAATTCAGGAAATAAAGTAATGATGTCAAACCGCATAGCAACAGTATCTAATAAATCAATAAGAAGTGCGTGAATTTAGTAATCGAGTTGCCAATCAACTTCAATGCGTTTTTTTTCAATATCAACACGGTCAATGTAGGAATTGACGAATGGAATCAGTCGTTCCATGGGCTTGTCTTCTAATAAATAAGATAAAATCAATACAGTTTGAGGCCCCGTAGACATTAAATCTTTAACTTCTCCAAGGTTGAGGCCTTCACGATTAAAAACCTGTAAACCTAATAAATCAACCCAATAGTATTCGTCGGTTTGAGTGGATGGAAAGCTACTTCTTGCGACATAAATGCGAGAGCCTTTGAGCGGTTCGGCTGAGGTGCGATCGTCAAAGCCTTCTGCCCAAGCCACCACCGTATCGGAATGATGCTTGGCCTGTTTCACTCTCATCAACACCGGCCCCTTAAAAGAAGGTTTTCCCCGCTCAGTGGGTATCAAATACCATTTTTTGGATGAAAAAAGCGCCTCGGGCGAGGCGCTATGAGAGATCACTTTGAACCAACCTTTGACACCCCAAGCATCGCCTATACGACCGACTTCAATGGCATCCGCAGGCAAAACAGCGGGTTCGAGTGCCAGCATCAAGCGAATGGTGGGGGTCAAGCAGCCTTTTTGGCAGCTTGCTTAATCAGGCGATAGACGGTTGGCGAAGCCTGTGCGCCGACGCTTTTCCAATGGTTGAGTCGGTCATATGCAATTCGCAATCCCTCTTCACCTTCAATGGAGGTAGGGTTGTAAAAACCAATGCGTTCGATAAAACTACCATCGCGACGTGTACGCTTGTCAGCGACAACAATATTGAAAAATGGACGGGCTTTTGCACCGCCTCTTGAAAGTCGAATGACGACCATAATGAATCCTTCGGGTGGAAAAATCTTTCAACGCTTGAGACACGCGATTAGCCACCCGGCCATCGACACGTTGAACATCTAATTATTATAGCCTCTAAGATAAGCACCATGCAAATTCGTCCTTGTACCCCTGCAGATTTGTCCGCTGTCACCGCTATCTATCAACACCATGTATTGCATGGTTCGGGTAGTTTTGAAATTGAGCCCCCCGATCTGACTGAGATGACGCATCGATACGACGACGTGATTTCCAAGCCCTTACCCTATTTAGTGGCAATTTTGGACGATGCCGTATTGGGATATGCCTACGCAAACTTTTTTCGCCCCCGCCCCGCTTATCGATTTTGTGTGGAAAATTCTGTTTATGTTGCACAAAACACGACTCAAAAGGGAATCGGACGTGCTTTGATGACCGAACTCATGCGCCAGTGCGAGGTTTTGGGCGCGCGTCAAATGGTTGCTGTGATTGGAGATTCGGCCAATAAGGCGTCGATCTCACTGCATACATCCCTAGGCTTCTCACATACTGGACAACTTCAAGCAACAGGATGGAAACACAATCGATGGCTTGACACCGTGTTGATGCAAAAAACATTAGGCTTAGGAAATGAGTCTTCACCATCAAGTTTGAATTAAAGCGTCGATAATGCCTTGATGAAAAACAAAACACTGGCCGCTTGGCTGACATTTTTAGGTGGCCCATTGGGGTTGCATCGTTTGTATCTTTTTGGGCTTGGAGATACGCTGGCTTGGCTTTTGCCGATTCCCACGACATTGGGTTTGTATGGTCTTGAAAGATCGATGGATTACGGGGTAGATGATGTTTTAAGTTGGTGGTTACTTCCGCTTTTAGGTTTTAGTATTGCTGGCAATTCATTGATGGCGATTGTGTATGCCTTAATGAGCAAAGAACAATGGAATCAAAAGTTCAATCCTGAATCGGATATCGATTCAGCAGCTGGACAAACCCAATGGCTCACCATTGGTGTGTTGGTTGTCGCCTTAATGGTAGGCGCAACATCGCTTTTATCGGGTTTGGTTTATAGCTTTCAAAGATATTTTGAAACGCAAATAGAAGAAGCGAGAAAAATATCTCAATAAATGGTGAAGCTAACCCAATAAGCAATTGCGGCGACAAAAGCACTGGCAGGAATAGTGAAAACCCAAGCCCAAACAATATTGCCAGCCACACCCCATCGGACTGCACTGGCTCTGCGTGTAGAACCAACTCCAACAATGGCGCCAGTGATTGTGTGTGTGGTTGATACTGGAATGCCCAAGCCTGTTGCCAAAAACAAGGTCATTGCACCACCTGTTTCTGCACAAAAGCCGCCCACGGGTCTGAGTTTGGTGATGCGTTGTCCCATTGTTTTGACGATTCGCCAACCGCCGAACAAGGTGCCTAAGGCAATGGCGATATAGCAACTCACAATGGTCCAAGTAGGTGGGCTTTTATCTTCCACCGTGGCATATCCCGTAGCAATTAACAACATCCAAATAATGCCAATTGTTTTTTGGGCGTCGTTTCCTCCGTGCCCCAAACTATAAGCACCAGCCGATACCAATTGCAAACGACGAAACCACTTGTCAACGCGTGAGGGAGTGGCTTTTCGAAACAGCCATGAGACCAAAACCATCATTAACGAGCCCAGCAAAAATCCAAGCATGGGAGACACAAAAATAAAAGTAACCGTACGAAGCACGCCCAATGCAATCAATGCACTCGCACCTGATTTGGCAATGACTGCCCCAACGATACCACCAATCAACGCATGTGAAGAGCTACTGGGAATTCCGTAATACCAAGTTATCACGTTCCAAGTAATAGCGCCTATCAGTGCACCAAAAACCACGTGCGTATCAACAACACCAGGCAAAACAATTCCTTTTCCAACTGTAGCGGCAACGCTTAAGTGGAAAATAAATATAGCGATGAAATTGAATACAGCGGCAAATAAGACAGCCTGCGCAGGCTTAAGCACACCTGTAGAGACAACAGTGGCAATTGAATTGGCCGCGTCATGAAAGCCATTCATGAAATCAAAGGCCAATGCCAAGATCACCAATACAACGACAACCCAAAGAGCGGTTTGAATAGGTTCCATTTTTTGAGCGATCCTCGATTAGGAATTTTCGAGCACGATACCTTCAATGAGATTTGCCACGTCTTCACACTTATCAGTGATGGTTTCGAGCAATTCATAAATGGCTTTGAGCTTAATGAGTTCGCGCACATCTTCTTGCTCACGGAAAAGTTTGCTCATCGCACTGCGCATCACACGATCTGCATCCGATTCGAGCTTGTCAATTTCTTCGCATGTTTTAAGGGCGGCCTCAGCAGTTGAGGGTTGTGCGAGCTTGGCCAACAACTTAACTGCATCTTGAACACGCTCGCAACATTTCACGCTCAAATCGGTGAGTCTATGAATTTCAAGCGTCATAGCTTTAACGTCATACAACGACATGGTTTCAGCGCAATCTTGAATCAGATCGGCCACATCGTCCATGGTATTGATGAGCGAGTGAATTTGATCGCGATCGATGGGCGTGATAAAGGTTTTGTGCAACACACGATTGACTTCATGCGTAATGCGATCGGCTGAACGCTCGGCATTGTCAACGTCTTGAATATATTTTTCACGCAAGTGCGCATCATCATAATTTTTAACGAGGTTATCAAAAGCTCTTGCGGCCTCAACAATTCGGTCCGCGTGCTGATTGAAGAGCTCGAAAAAATTTCCCTCTTGGGGAAGTAATTTGCCAAAAAACATAGATGCTCCCGCACAACTGGTTGCTTAACTTTAAAAGCATGAGTGTACAACGAGTTGCTTATCTCATGGGTTACAAGAACGACATCGTTTTGGGGTCTTGAGTGGGTATTTTTTTGATAGATTGATGCGCGACCGAATCAAGCATGGACAGATCGACAAAAGGACAATCGATTTCTTGAAGTGGAATCATGACAAAAGCACGTTGCGACCAACGGGGGTGCGGAACTATCAAATCATGACTTTGAATATGCGCGTCGCCAAAAAAAATCAAGTCCAAATCGAGAACGCGTGGCGCATTGGGATAGGGTCTTAATCGACCCGCTTGAATTTCTTGATGCAACAATATTTGTAATAAAGATGGCGCAATTAAATGCGTGTGAAGCAAAACCGCCGCATTTATATAGGCAGGTCCTTGAGCATCAATCGGCTGTGTTTGATAAAGACTCGATGCACGAATGAGCGATGAATCAGCAATTGATTTTAAATTTTCAATGGCATGCAATACGCTTGAAACAGCACCCCCCAAATTGGCCCCGATTGAAATCCAAGCAGGTACAAGAGGCCTCATTTTTAGGCTTCGCTATGGGGTGGCGCATCCGCACTGGGCTTGCGTCTGCGACGTCTTCGTTTACGTGGAGCACCATCATCTGGCGACGTTGCAGTACCGTTTTGTACGACTGTTTTATGTTTGGATACGCGTTGTACTTTGGGTGTGGATTGCTTGATTAGATCCAACATATCGGCGCGCGCACCATCGTCTTCCAAACTGAAATCTTCCCACCAATCGGCCAGTTCCGTGGGTATTTCACCCGCCACTGCGCGAAGTCTCATGAAATCAAAACCCGCTCTGAATCGCGCTTGTTCCACCAAAGTAAATGGTCCACTGCCCACGCGTTTTTCAAATCGGGGTTGCATCAACCAAATTTCACGCATATCAGATGCCAACTTACCGCGCCCCGATACATCACCAATTCGTGAATAAAAAACTTCATCAATGGCTTCTTGCAAAGCAGGATGAGGCGCGTGGTGTTCGAGATGTCGATCCCACGCATCGCGCACATCCGACCACAACACACAGGCCAATAAAAAACTGGGGGCTACGGGTTTGTTTTCGGATACACGACGATCGGTATCGGTGAGTGCGAGCTCAACAAACACTTGAGTGGAACGATCAACCACCACATCGAGCAATGGATAGATACCTTTTTGTAAACTCAATTTTTTGAGTTGCTCAATACTTGCAATCGCATGACCCGTTTGCAATAACTTGAGCATCTCATCCATCATTCGACTTTGCGGAACGTCAGCCAGTAGCGACATCATTTTTTGCAAAGGCTTTGCGGTTTTGGTTTCTATTGAAAATCCCAGGCCACTGAGTTTGGCAGCAAATCGAACCGCTCGAATAATACGAACAGGATCTTCGCGATAACGAATAACAGGGTCACCAATCATTCGCAAGACGCGTTTTTTGGCGTCTTCTATGCCGTGGTGATAGTCAATCACTTCTTGCGATTGCGGGTTGTAATACATGGCATTGACTGTGAAGTCTCTGCGTGCAGCGTCTTCGTCTTGAGGGCCCCAAACGTTATCGCGCAAAACACGGCCCGAAGCATCAACCGCATGAGACATATTGGAGAGCGCTTTTTTGCTTGTCTTTTCGCTGCCCGATACTTGCTCTGCATCTGCACTTTCGAGATACGCACGAAATGTTGAAACTTCGATGACTTCATGATCGCGACCGCGACCATAAACCACATGAACAATTCTGAAACGACGCCCAATGATGAAGGCTCTCCTAAAAAGTGATTTCACTTCTTCAGGTGTTGCATTGGTTGCGACATCAAAATCTTTGGGCTTTAAACCGAGCAACAAATCTCTAACAGCGCCGCCCACGATATAGGCTTCAAAGCCTCTCTCTTGCAAGGTGAGGACAACATGACGCGCGCGCTCATCGACCAAATCCAAATTGATCGCGTGTTCTTTGAATCCAGCGACGCGCCTTTTTCCAAACTTCGGCTTTTCTGCAGAAGTTCCCATGAGTCGATTGAGTAATTTTTTGATCATTCGGGATGAAAGAGGTTCAAGACACGCCATTGACGAGAGTTTGCAATGGTCAATAAATTGTTGCTGGGATTGGTTGCCACAGGATGATTCACAACTTCGAGCAGCGGCAAATCATTGATAGAGTCCGTATAAAAAGTGGTTTCAACTTGGTCCCAACTCCATTGGTGATCTGCCAGCCATTGATTCATACGGATGAGTTTGCCATCTCTAAAAGACGCAACGCCATCAATACGGCCGTTGTACCAACCTTTGGCATCTTTGACAAGTTCAACAGCAATTAATTCTTCGATTCCCAATGCTTGAGCAATGGGTCGCGTGACAAACGCGTTGGTTGCCGTGATGATCATGAGTTGATGGCCTGCTTGTCTATGCGTTTGAATGAGTTGAAGTGCGCTTGGACGAATAACGGGCTCAATCACCTCTTTCATGAATTGTTGATGCGCTTGCAATGAAGCTGCTTGACCTTTTTCACAAATAGCACGCGTGGCGAATGCAACGTAATCATTAATATTAAGAGTGCCAGCTTGATACTGCGCGTAAAACTCATCGTTTTTTTGTCTGAATGAATAGGTATCCACCCAACCAAGTTTTTCTGTGAATTGACCCCAAGAGTAATCGGAGTCGATGGGTATCAAGGTGTGATCTAAATCGAATAGTGCAAGATGCGGTTTCATTTATAAGTCTTCGAGCATGCTTTTGAGCAATGGAATGGTGATCGGTCTTTTGGTTTGCAAGGCATAGCCATCGAGTTGATGCAACAATTCAATCAAACTGCTGAGATCACGAGCAAATCGATTGAGCATGTAATCCATGACTTCATCAGAAATAAAAATACCACGCTCATCGGCCTGCTGTCGCAAAACTGATCGGCGCTGAGATTCCTTTAGAATTTTCAACTGAAATACATGGCCCCAGCCTAAACGCGTTCGCAAATCTTCGCGCAATGTGAGATCCATAGGCGGGTAATGACCCGCTGCAATAATGCCGCGTTGAAGTCCATCTAAGGGTGTGACCGCATGAACAAACCAAGCAAATGCCATTTGTTGTTGAACAGCACTGTATGCGTGAACATCATCCAATACGATCAAGCGCCATGCAGGATTGAACACAGGCGGCTCCGTGGTGTTTTGATCCATCCAACCCACATTGCCACCATTGGTTTGCTCTGCTTTCGCAATGGCTTGTAGCAAATGAGTTTTACCACTGTTACTTTCACCCCATAGATAAATCGGTACAGGCGAGCGTGTTTCGGATGCAATCCACATACTCAAATATTGCAGTGCGGCTTCATTGGGGCCTGCTAAAAAGTTATCGAACGTGGGTCCGTCTGAGAGTCCAATATCCAAGGCGATTTGTTTCATGAGATCTTTATGTGCCTTGAAACCATTTACTGTTGACATACACCTGATGAAGTCGACGAATGGCCACCAACAGAACCGCACTCGCAGGAAGCGCAATCAATACGCCCACAAATCCAAGTAACTGCCCAAACGCCAATAAGGCAAAAATTACAGCCAATGGGTGCAATCCAATGCGCTCGCCAATCAATCGGGGCGTTAAGACAAAGCTTTCAATCATTTGCCCCAAGCCATACACAACACCCACCATCAACAACGCATCCATGGGCGACATTTGCAAAAATCCACTGAGAGTTGCCAAGATCAATCCCACTCCAAAACCCAAATAAGGAATAAAAATCAGAAGGCCCGTGATCAAACCAATGGGCAAAGCCATTGACAGACCAAACGCATACAAGGCGGCAACGTAATAAACACTCAAAATTAACATCACAACGATTTGTCCGCGCAAATATTCGCCCAATACTTGATCGGCCTCTTTTAAAAAATCAAAGAGTCCTTGACTCGCTGACTGCGGGACCCACACTGCAAATTCATTGGTGATTTTTTTTCCGTCGTATAAAAAATAAAACAAAGCGACGGGTATCAAAATTAAATTGCCGATGATTGCAAACAAGACGCTACCGCCAATTTGCAAAGATCGAAACCACGCATCCATTCCATTTTCAAAAATCGAGTCTAGATATTGACGCAAAAATAATTGTAGATGCTCGAGATCCCAATCGGCGGTTGCAACACCCCATTGCATCAACAATGGAGAAACATAATCGTGCAGCTTGGTAATGAGCAATGGCAATTGTTCTTTGATGAGCGGCCATTGCTTCACCAACAACGGAATCACCAAAAAGAAAAATGCAAGCATCGTTACGATCAAAATAATTTCTGCAAGTAACACGGTGATCACGCGGGGTATGCGGTTTACCGTTAGCTTTTCAAATTGTTGCACCAAGGGTAAAAGAATATAAGCGAGCACGGCCGACACAACAAAGGGAGTCAAAACGGGCGCCAACCACCAGACCAATAAACCCGTAATCAGGGTCACAGCTGACCAACTGAGCAAAAGGCGAATGGTGGGATTGGATTGCATACAGGCAGAACTGGCTTGGAATTAGAATCTCCTGATTCTATCGACCTGTTCACAACAGTCGCTGTTCCCCTTCGATTGACCCATTATGAATAAGCCCCTTTCTTACAAAGACGCTGGCGTCGACATCGACGCAGGCGACGCCTTGGTCGAACGCATCAAGCCTTTTGCTAAAAAAACCATGCGCGAAGGGGTTTTGGCTGGAATTGGCGGCTTTGGCGCCCTATTTGAAGTCCCCAAACGCTACAAAGAACCTGTGTTAGTCAGCGGCACCGATGGCGTGGGCACAAAACTTAAACTGGCGTTTGAATGGAATATGCACGACGCGGTCGGCATCGATTTGGTTGCGATGAGCGTCAATGACGTGCTGGTACAAGGTGCAGAACCCTTGTTTTTTTTAGATTATTTTGCTTGCGGTAAATTAGATATTGATACCGCCGCCGCCGTTATTTCGGGCATTGCCAAAGGCTGCGAAGAGTCGGGTTGTGCGTTGATCGGTGGTGAAACCGCTGAGATGCCTGGCATGTATCCCGATGGCGAATACGATTTGGCGGGCTTTGCAGTCGGCGCTGTTGAAAAATCAAAAATTCTCACGGGTCGAGATGTAACCGAAGGTGATGTGGTTTTGGGATTGGCTGCTCACGGCGTTCATTCAAATGGATTTTCTTTGGTGCGCAAATGCATTGAACGCGCAGGTACGCAATTGCCCACGCAGTTGGATGGACTTGCATTTAAACAAGCAGTGATGCGCCCGACCCGTTTGTATGTCAAACCAATTTTGCAAGCGCTTGGGCTGCATCCGATCAAGGCATTGGCCCATATCACTGGCGGTGGGCTTTTAGAAAATATTCCGCGTGTGTTGCCCGAGCATTTGTCGGTTCATCTACAAAGATCTGCGTGGCCCCACACACAACTGTTTGATTGGTTGCAAACTGTATCTGGCATTGACGATATTGAAATGAATCGTACATTCAATAATGGCATAGGAATGGTGGTGGTTATTACCAAAGACGAAGCCGCATCTTGTCTGTCAACGCTCAAAGGCTTGGGCGAAACGGTGTTTGAAATTGGACAGGTACGTGCACGTCAACAAGGCCCTGCCGTTGTTGTTCACGCCGATTAAATATTTTCAGTATTTAACAAAATATTCAAGCGCGATTGAACTTGCTTGAGACGCGCGCCATCTTCTTGGCGGCGATAAATTTCTTGCAAGTTGCGCAACATTCGGGCGATGATTTCACGCGGCGGCGCAGTTCTTAAAAAATGCGCCAATGCGTCGTCTGATACGGCGTTGGGGCGCGTGAGTTGTACACCAGGCAACCAAGGTGCAAGTCTTTCACTCAAGTCTTCTCTGCCCAATGATTGACCGCTGAAAGGGTCAATCAAGATTTGCGCCTCGTTGGGCGATTTGAGTTGTACCTTGACCAGAAAATGACCTGGAAAACCAACGCCTTGCACCGACAGACCTACACCGCTGGCGAGCTCCAACCAAATCACGGCCAAACTAATGGGAATGCCTTTTCGTGTTCTAAAAACTGCGTGCAAAAAACTGTTGTCGGGATCATCGTAATGATTAACATTGCCAGAAAATTTTAAATCTTCAAAGAAGAAAAGATTGAGCATGCGAAGCTTTTCAATCTCGCCCATATCGGCGTACATTCTCCTCTTGAACTTAGCGATTAATTGATCCATATCACCCAATACTTGTTGGATATCTAAATCTGGATATTCATCTTGCGCCAAACTGGCCGCAGCTTCTAAAAGCGGAAATGAATCATCGCTTTCAACGAGTGATTGAAAATAATCGAGTGCACTGGGAACGGTTAATTTGAAATCCATATTGCAATCATGCCATTATTTTTTT
>RFYV01000007.1 GCA_009921265.1 Betaproteobacteria bacterium
CCTCTTCGAAAAATCATCATGGTTCGTTTGAAATGAATCACCACCAAACCATTTTGATTAAAACCACACGTAGTTACTTTGACAATTCCCACATCTGGGCGCGATTGGGAGTCGCGCAAATCTAAAATTTCCGATTGCGAGTAAATCGTATCGCCTTCAAACACAGGTTTGGGCAATTTCACTTCATCCCATCCCAAATTTGCAAAAACATTTTGCGATAAATCAGTAACGCTTTGACCGGTAACCAACGCCAAAATAAAAGCAGAATTAACAATGGGCTGCTTCCAAGTGGTTTGGGATGAGTAATGATGATCGAAGTGAATAGGCGAAGGAGCCTGAGTTAACAAAGTAAACCATGTGTTATCAGCGGATAGCACCGTACGTCCCAAGGGGTGTCGATACACGTCTCCAATTTCAAAGTCTTCAAAAAATCGTCCATTCCATCCTGTTTTTTCACTCATGATTTCTCCTTTGGTTTTTGAGATTAAAAATTAGTTGATTCATCAAGTGTCGCCGTCCTTGATTCGATGACCCGATACAGCGCCGCTTTTAAATAATTCGTTAATTTGTTTTTCGTCATACTTAAGTTCTTTCAAAATTGATTCAGTGTGTTCACCCAACTCAGGTACGGGCCCCATTTGAGCTTCAACGTCCGAAAAAATAACGGGTGGCAACACGGCGCGTATTTTTTCTTGATTGGGCAAGGTCACCTCTCTCCATTTGTCACGCGCACTCAATTGCGGGTGATGCCATAAATCTTTGGCATCGTTGAGTCGGCCATTGGCGATTCCTGCAGCGTCCAATAAACCCACCACTTCAGCGGTAGATTTGTCTGAAAAGTGAGATTCAATCAACTGCGTCAACGCATCCGCATGAATGATTCGCATGCTGTTGCTTTCATAATCTTTGTGATTGCAAAGCAATGGTTGCCCCAGTGTTATCTCACAAAAAGATTGCCATTCGCGTTCGTTTTGAATACTAAAAATAACGATACCGTCGCGTGTTGCGTGTCCACCATAAGGCGCAATATTGGGGTTTTTCATGGCATTGCGCGGAACAATCGTACCGTTGTATGCGTATCGATACATGGGGTACATCATCCATTCGGCCATAGCATCAAACATAGCGATTTGCAAATGCGCGCCCAACCCTGTTTGAGCGCGACGAAACAAAGCGGCGAGCACCGCATTTTGTGTGTACATACCTGTGGCCATATCTACCAACGACAAACCCACGCGCGCAGGCGTCTCAGGCGTTCCATTGATGCTCATCACACCCGCTTCGGCTTGAATGAGCATATCGTATGCTTTTTTTCCTGACAAAGGGCCACCTTCACCATAACCCGTGATATCGGCAACAATAATTTGTGGATTAATTTTTTTTAGTGTTTCGTAGTCGAGGTGCATGCGTTTGCTCACACCTGGTGCTAGATTTTGAATCAGTACATCGGTGTGCGCCATCAAGCGATGCATAACGTCTTGAGCATCCTTTTTTTTAAGATCGATACCTAAACTTTTTTTGGTGCGATTAAGCCAAACAAAATAGGTGGATTGCCCATAAACAAATTGGTCGTAGCCTCTGGAAAAATCACCTTCACCAGGTCTCTCAATTTTGATGACCTGCGCGCCTAAATCGGCCAAATTGCGTGAACAAACAGGGCCCGCTAATGCATGCTCCATTGATACGACACGAATACCCTGAAGAGGCAACAGGGACGATGCTGACGTTGACTCTTGGGGTGGCACGGCTTTCTTCAATGACAACTTTCAAAAACTTCTGATCAATTGCAACGCTCAACCATAGGTCTTAGCACGTGGATTGTCAACCCGTAAATACCCAAGGATATGGATTGAAATCACTCTGCTTTAATTTTTGCATCCTTAATAATTTTTCCATAACGCATGTAATTGACCTTGGTTAATTCATTCGTCTCAACGGGACTCAATCCTCTGGGCGTGAGTCCAAGTACTTGTAATTTTTCGACGGTTTCTTTATCTGATAAAGCCAATTGAATTTCTTTGTGCAACTGCTTCAGAATTTCGGGACTTGTATTGCTAGGTGCTGCCAGTACAAACCAAGTACTGAATTCAAAATCAGGTAAACCCGACTCTGCAAAAGTGGGCACATCTGGAAATTGTGGATGCCGCAACTTCATTGGAACACCGATTAAATTTAATTTGCCGCCCTTGACCATACCAGCTGCAGTTGCCAAGCCTAAAAGCGTAAAGTCAACTTGTCCTGCTGCTACATCCTGTACGGCTTGCGTCGCGCCTTTGTAGGGGATGTGAAACATTTTGATGCCTGTTTGTGCTTCAATCATCGCCACGCCGATGTGTTGCGGGCTGCCATTCCCGCCCGAGGAATAATTAATTTTTCCAGGCGATTGATTGGCGGCTTTGAGTAACTGACCAATATTTTTATAAGGTGAATTGGCAGGAACCACGAGACCCGCTTCAACAGTTGTGACCAAAGAAATATATGCAAAATCTTTTAATGAGTCATAGGGCATATTTGAATTTAAATTGGGTGCCATCGTAATAATGCCATCATTAAAACCACCCAATGTGTACCCATCAGGAACGGCCTTGGCGACTTTTTCTGCGCCAATCAACCCTGCTGCACCGGGCATATTTTCGATAACAAATGACTGCCCCATATTGGCAGACATTTTTTGCGTCACAATGCGTGCGGCAAGATCAACCGCGCTACCCACAGCAAGAGGCAATATCAACTTAATCGGTTTGGAAGGATAAGCTGCTTGTGATTGTGCTTGTGATGTAATAGCGTGCAATGGCATCAGACACACGAACAATAATTTCATAATCGCAAAACGATTTGGTTTTATATCATGAGGTACTTGTCGCATCGATCTTCCTCTGTGTGAGTTATTCGGCTTTGATGCCTGCTTGAATAATGACTTTTCGATAATGCTCCAACTGAGAACGCACCAAAGCACTCATCTCATCAGCACTTGATCCAACTGGAATCAAGCCCAATGTAATCAAGCGCTCTTTTACACCGGGATCAGCCAAGGCTTTTGAAACTTCTCTGTTGAGAAAAAAAATGATGTCTTTGGGTGTACCTGCAGGCGCCATGAGTCCAAACCATGAGTTCAATTTAAAACCAGGCAATCCCGATTCGGAAACAGTCGGGACATCTGGAAATTGCGACATTCGTTGCGGAGTGCAAACTGCGATAAGTCTGGCTTTGTTAGATTGAGTCAAAGGAACAATCGTTGATATGCCTTGAAAAGTTGCATCGACCTCGCCCGCAGCAGCGCCCACTGCAGCTTGTGTTGCCCCCTTGTAAGGCACATGCGTCATGGTGACGCCCGCTTGGTGAGCAAACATCGCCATACCAATATGCTGCGGCCCTCCATTACCACCCGAGCTGTAGTTGATTTTTCCAGGTGATTTTTTGGCGGCTTCAATCAAATCATTCACGTTGCGATAAGTTGAACTCGAGGCTACCATCAAACCCCATTCAATCGTTGCAACTTGTGAGATTGATTCAAAATCTTTCAAGATATCCCAAGGCATTTTGGCATATAGATTAGGAATCATCGTGATGATGCTGTCATTGAATCCACCCAAGGTATAACCATCAGCAGGTGATTTAGCAACTTGTTCGGCACCAATAATTCCTGCAGCACCCAATTTATTTTCAATAAAAATTGATTGACCGATGTTTTGTGACATCTTTTGCATAACGATGCGCGCTGCTGTATCGACAGAGCTACCCGCTGCCAATGGAACAATGAGTTTGATCGGTTTACTGGGATATTTGTCGCTTATCGCTTGCCCCCAACCTAGCGCATGAAAAAGAAACAATGAAATAAAAATAATCTTTGCTTTAGTCATGGCGGACTCCTTTAAAAATGGTTAAGTCGATGCGGTTTGCAACACGGTTGGCATCTGATGGGCTATGGAAAATTCATCCAACTGCGAAAGCAAATTGGGATGCAAATAAATACCATCGCGCTCTTGGGTTTTTCGTTTTTCATAACTTTGCTCACCAGGTACCCAAATGCGTTTGACGTTGGGCATTTTTTTACCGGTACGCATTTCGCGTGACAACTTATCGATACGCAATTTGAATTCATCAACATCACCAAATGCATCTAAATCAATCGCTAGGATAGCCTGACCCGTATTCGCTCTGCTGGTGAAATCTGCATTGCCATCAATCACATCCGACCCCATGGCTGCACCATTCAATGTGCCAGCTAACACACCCACCATCAATTGAAGGCCATAACCTTTGTAACCACCGATCGGCAACATAATGCCACCGTCGGTTTTGTGAGGATCCAAAATAGGATTACCGTTTTCATCGATCATCCAACCTTCGGGCATGGATTCACCTTTTTGTGCTTTGACTTTGATCTTTCCGTAAGAAGTCACCGTTGTGGCCATATCCAACACCATAGGCGGTTCATTTTTTGCTGGTACCGCAATTGCAATCGGATTGGTTGACAACAACATATCCAAGCCACCCCAAGGTGATGTATGGTTAGCCCCCCCCACCGCGTAATAAATTCCAACCATGTTTTTTTCCATTGGCATTCGTGCATAAAGAGACGCAGGGCCTGCATGGTTACTGAATCGTGAACCCACCCATGCAACGCCACAATTTCTTGCTTTTTCAATTGCAATTTCAGCAGCACGCTTCATCACCAAATGACCCATGGCGTTGTCCCCGTCAAGAATTGCCATTCCCGCTTTTTCTTTGACAAGCCTCATCGATGGGTTTAAATTAATTCCACCCGCCTTGATTCTTTTGGCATAACTGGGCAATCGAATCACTCCATGACCATCGGAGCCTTGAAGATCAGCCTCGGCCATGATGTGCCCGACTTTGGACGCATCGTCAGGTGGCATACCGAGTTTGATCATTGAGTTGGTAATGTAGCGATACAATTGTTCGAATGAAACACAATTAGCTTTCATGAAAAATCCTTTTTTGAATAGTTTGAACGGCAATAACTGGTGCGCTAAAAATAGGCACTGAAGAAACTTGACTGCATCGTTGATAGGCACTGGCCATCGAAAATTGTGTAAATACAATTAAATTAATCGATTGATTTTTTTGAACGGCCTCAACGATCAATGCGTCGTGAACATCCGCTTGGCCTTTGCAGAGCAACTCAAAAGCCTGATCCACCGCATATTTTTTTATCTTGATCGACACATGATGGTTGTTGGCCCATTCGTCAATCTCATGGCTCAATGAATCGACCGACAATTGTGCGGTGCCCATCACAACAATCGCCAATTCTTTTTTTTCTTGTGCCAATTGGTAAATTGATTCAATCATCGCTTCGTTGGGTTTGTAGACAGGTAAAGCCAAGGCTTCTTTCACAGAATCAATGGCGTCACCAAAAACCGAACATGTAAATAAAATAGCCTCGCATCCCGTTGATACTGCGTAATTTGCCAGCGAACGAAATCGCTGATTCATTTGCTGCGAACTTAATAAATCGATATCTTTTAATAAACCCTCGTCCAACAAATTAAATATATTTGCACTGGGCCAAAGATCTTTAAACGTATTTTCAATAGGTGCAATAGCCAAACGTGTAGCGTGTATAAGTGCTATTTTAGGTCGCATTTGAAAATTCATTTGAATTTCAAACGATGGATTAGTAAATTCACAACATCACACTCATCAAACAACAGACAACTCATCATAAAAAATCATCATAAATCGCCATTCTGTGATGTCAAGTCAAATGATTAGGGTTAAACCCTAGCCCGTTGCAAAACTCATTCAATCACATAGGGCGTCGAATAAGCGGAGAGTATTTTTTCTGCTTGATTTCTATCAGTGGATGACGCATTTTTTAGATGAACAGTCATGGCAAGTCCACTACCACCCGTATTCACAATATCCAAATTCCATTGGCAAGCCAAGGGCTTTAACGCACCTTCAAATTCGCGCTTGGCCGCGTCCATTTGAAGGACATGCTTCATGGGTTTGCCAACAGACGTAAGTGGCAGTTTGTCGAGAATCACTATCTCTTTGGGGACAGCAGGTCGCTCTGGAATACGCTCGGTTGCAAATGCAAGCAACTCTTGTGCACTGATTTTTACGCCTGGATGCAACTCTACATAAGCAATCGGCAATTCACCCGAATGGGTGTCGGGCTTTCCAACGGCCGCAGCAATTGCTACCGATGGCGATTGCATGAGTGCTTCTTCAATCAATCCAGGTTCAATGTTGTGACCTCCACGAATAATTAAATCTTTTTGTCTTCCACTGATTCGCAAATAACCGTCGGAGTCCAAACTTCCAAGGTCGCCCGTGACAAAAAATCCATTATCTAAAAACGCACCTTTGTTTTGCGATGGATCTAAGTAACCCCCTGCTACACCTGGGCCACCTACCAAGATCATGCCGATTTCATCAATTGCACAATCGCGTTCAATTTCACCGCCCTCTTTCATTTTTACAATTCGAATTTTCATGTAGGGCACGCGAATTCCCGAACAACGCGTACGCACTTCACCATCGCGTGGATCAAGAGATACATGGCTGGTGTTTTCAGTTAAACCATAACTTTGCATCACCTGCGCACCGGTGATTTGTGTGAGACGTTCTTGAATCGCTGGTGCCATTGCGGTTGAGCCTGTTGCAAAGTAAGGTCGCAAAGATGAAATGTTTTCTGTGGTGGGTGGATTTTTGGCAAGAACAGATAAGGTTGTCGGCACACCCGATACTTGTGTGATGCCAAAGCGTTCGATATAACGCCAATAGTTCAACATATAGATTTTGTCACGCGCACCAAAAATACTCGGAATCACTGCTGTGTTGGCGTTCGCAGTACTCACCAATCCACGCACGAGCAATCCACCGATATGAAATAGAGGTGTATCCGATAGAACAACATCATGGCGCGTAAATGCCAAACCATTATTGGCCCCCCATTGCCGATACACCATGCCACCATGCAAGATCTTGACAATTTTGGGATGCCCTGTTGTACCGCCCGAATGCACATAGCATGCAACGGTGTCACGCTTTGCAGTGGGTCGATCAAACGTCAATCGATCACCCGAATGTTTTTCTGCTTGCGTTAATAAGTCATGCGCTGCAGGTGAGATAAAAGCCTCGTGCAACGTCAACAATTGAGGCGGCTTTTCTAAGCTTTGAATAGCCGCATTCACATTTTCCCAAATCGTAAATCCAGGCGTTGGGCCTAATGCGATCACTAATTTAACTTCTGCGCGTTGCATCAAGTCACTTAAAGCATGTGCATCTAACATCCAATTGATGGGAAACAAACGTACAGCAAGCAAGCCACCAATCATGGTTGCAAACAATCCTGGAACAGTAGGTGTGATAACCGCAACGACATCATCGGCACCGAGTCCACTTGCACGTAATAAATTGGCGCATTGAATCGAGCGTCTCTCGAGTTCTGCAAATGTCCATGTTTTAATTTCACCATCGATATTGCCGTTATGTGTGATGTGCAATGCAATGCGATTGGGATCATCACGGCAACCATCTAACAAATTCAATGCAAAGTCCCATCGCGTGACGCGCTCTTCGAGAGGAATTTTTTCGATGGCTTCAATATCTGCCAGATTACGAAGCGGTTCGTAGTGTTCTTTGATGACACCTGAACTGAAAAGATTTGAATTCATAAAGACTCCACCAATGCCAAGGTGCGTTCTGCCAATCGCACATTCGCGTAATCAACCATCATGCCCTCGTATTTCACAGCGCCGACACCTCGTGCCTCGCCTTCACGAAACGCTGCAATCAAGCCGCGTGCGTATTCAATTTCTTCTGCGCTTGGAGAAAAAACCTCGTGCATCACATCCACTTGCGTGGGATGAATCGCCATCTTGCCCACAAACCCCAATTCGCGTGCAATCAAACATTCTTCACGCAGCATCTGCGTGTCTTTGAGATTCATGAACACGCCATCTACAATCCACTCAACACCCGCCGCGCGTGAATCCACTACCAATTTGCTACGTGGATAGGTCAATGCCAAACTGCGAGGCGTCCAGTGTCCACCCAAGTCCACCATAAAGTCGCCTTGTTCGGCACTGGCCAATGCCATTCCACTCACACGCTTTGAAGACTTTGCGATATCAAATGAATTGCGCAAACCCAAACAAGTTTCAATCATCGGCAGGATCGATAAACTTCCAACGGCAACACCCGCTTTTATTTCAATAACTTGCAAGGCCTTGGAAACAGTTTCAATATCGTGCGCGTCATCAGCTTTGGGCAATGCAACACCCGCCACATTGAATAACGAATGATTGTGAAAGACGCCCAAATCGGCCACGTAGTCTCCAGCGCGTGGATTACTGATTCTCAAGTACATCGGTTTTTTTAAACCCAATCCAAGTACCTGTTGTATATTTTTTCTGGCTTCATCTTTTGCATTCAATGGAACTGAATCTTCCAAATCAAAAATCATCGCGTCAGCCGCGCCGAGTTGCGCCTTTGTTAATAATTCAGTTCGACTTCCTGGTGCAAACAACAAAGTTCGATGCATTTTTTTTGCTTGAGATGACATGATTTATTTTCCCTTCCAAAAGGCTGGACGTTTTTCTAAAAATGCCTGTGGACCTTCTTTTGAATCTTCTGTTGTATAAAGAAAAGCCGCCATATCTTGCTCTAATCGCAAACCATCAGCAAGCGTCAAATCTGCTCCTCGATGAATCGCTGCTTTGGCCGAGCGCACAGCAACAGGCGCATTGGCAGCCATCATCTCTGCCAACTTCAAAGCTTGTTCTATCAATTCGTTTTGAGGCACCACGTATTGAACCAATCCAATCGATAAGGCTTCGCTCGCTGAAACAGTACGCCCCGTCAAAATCATGTCTAATGCACGCGCACTACCAATACATCGAGATAAGCGTTGAGTGCCGCCATTGCCTGGCATCAAACCTCGCTTGACTTCACCAAATGCAAAACTCGATGTATCAGCAGCAAACGCGAGATCGCACAACAAAGTCAATTCGACACCACCACCGATAGCAGGTCCATTGACTGCAGCAATGATGGGTTTATCAAATGCGGCGATGCCTTCGCCTTGCTCCCAACGATACCGTTTCATTTCTGCAATTGGAATATTTGCATTCATCGCAGAAAACTCACGCAAATCCATTCCTGCTGAAAATGCTTTCTCGCCCTCGCCTGTCAAGATCACTGCGCCGACTTGCGCGTCACGTCTCAGTTCATCCAATGCCGTGCGCAATTCGCCACGCATTTTCATGTTGATGGCGTTCATGGCTTCGGGCCTATTGAGTGTCAAGATGGCGACACGTCCGCGAAGTTCTTGTTTGATTGTTTCAAAAGTGTGTGTGTTCATGACAGTGATTTTTTTAATTGAATGTAGAATAACTTAAACACGCCCGTCTCTGTGTAGCGTGTTTGTCATCTCATCCTATGAACTTCGGAAATACAAGCGATCAGGAGCTCATGCTCCAATCTGTACAAACATTGCTCGGCGATGTTTGCACCATGGAATACGCCTCCAAGTGCGATCTTAACCATACTGCACCTCGAGAAGCCTTCAACGCCATGGCCCAAAATGGCTGGCTGGGGCTCATTGCCCCCGAGTCTTTTGGTGGCGCAGCAGGTTCCCCCACCGATTTGGCCTTGCTTCTCGAAGAAACAGGCCATCATTTTGAAGAACTCGGACTGTGGTTGTTCAGAAATTTTACTTATGGTTGCTATGCGGTGCTCAAGCACGGCACCGAAGAACAAAAGCAACGCATCGTGCCTCGCACCGCAAAGGGTGAACTTTCTTTTGCATTTGCATTGTCTGAACCCGATTCGGGCTCGGACGCTGCAGCGCTCAGAACCCGCGCATTTGCCGACGGCGATGGATTCATTATCAATGGTCGCAAACAGTGGACATCGGGAATGGATATCTCCGACTATGTGTTGCTGGCACTTCGCACCAACGACTTGGGCAAAAAACAATTAGGCATTAGTACTTTTTTGGTCGATACCAAACTCCCTGGCATCGAAGTTCGCAAGATCCCAACACTGGGCCAACACGCCATTGGAACCACTGAAGTTACTTTTACCGACGTGTGGGTCTCCAATACAGCGGTGCTGGGTCAACTCGATCACGGATGGGCTGTTTGCGAAGACACTTTGCGTTATGAACGCCTTTGTTTATCTGCTGTGCGCATTGGTGCGGCGCGACGTGCATTCGAATACGCGTTAGATTACGCAAAAACACGCCATCAATTTGGCAAGCCCATTGGTAGCTTTCAAGTCACGCAACACAAATTTGCAGACATGAAAGTGATGTTAGACACTTCCTTCACCATGATCCGACGTTATGCGTGGCTCATGGAAAACGGCAAAGCAGAACGCGCCGATACAGCAGTCATCAAGTATTACATCGGTGAGTCATACAAAACAATTGCAGATATGTGTTTGCAAATATTGGGGGGCTATGGATACAGCATGGAATACCCGATGCAACGTTTCTTTAGAGACTCACGCCTTGCAACCATTGGTGGCGGCACTTCAGAAATTCAAAAAAATATCATTGCAGCCACATTAGGGCTTTGATTTTTTTTAAGCAATTAATTCGCTCATGATGCGATACAAAAGGGCTTGACCTTCAAAGCCAATGCCAGGTCGTTTGGGTAAATTAAGCATACCCGAATCAAGTTTGGCATTATCTGCAAAGCCACCAAAATCTCCAAATACGCCTGGATAAGACTCGGCACCGCCCAAACCAAAACCAGCGGCAATTTGCAAAGACATTTGATTGCCTCCGTGCGGAAACAAGCCACTTCGTCTCCATTGATGTGAATCGAGCATGCTCAATGTTCGCGCGTATTGCGCAATGCCATAAGCTTGCGGTGGATCGACTTGAATAACATCACGATCACCTCGCAGTCCACCAAACTTCACGAGATTGGCAACATCTTGTGTTGAAAATAAATTTTCACCCGTGGCCAACGGACTTTCGTAATGTTGTGCAAGTTCTGACATTAAACCATAGTCCAATGGATCACAAGGTTCTTCAAACCAACGCAATTTAAAAGGCGCAAGTGCTTTAGCATATGCAAATGCGTTAGCACGATCAAATTTGCAATTGGCGTCCACTGCCAAATGCTCACCAGAACCCACCACTTTCATCACCGCCTCCAACCGTTTTAAATCTTCTGATAATGGCAGTCCACCCACCTTCATCTTGACCATCGTATAACCTGCATCCAAATGGCGACGCATTTCATCTTGTAAATTTTGAATGGTTTGGCCAGGAAAATACCAGCCGCCACCGACATAACAAAATACGCGATCGGCAATTTTTCCGTTGTTGTAACGCTGAGCCAGCAACTCATGCAAAGGAAGATTTGCAATTTTGGCCACAGCATCCCATAGCGCCACTTCAATCGTTCCAATGGCAATAGAACGCTCACTGTGCCCGCCTGCTTTTTCGCGCTGCATCATGCATGCAACTATTTTTTCTGGATCTAAATTATTGCCCGTGTGATCCAACAATGATGAGGGATCCGCACGCAAAATTCTGGGGATAAACCGCTCACGCATTTGTGCGCCACACGCATAACGACCTGTTGAATTGAATGCAAACCCAATAACAGGCATGCCGTCACGAATACAGTCAGTGATAACAGCAACCACTGATGTGGTCATTTCAGAAAAATCAAAACTCGAATTGCTGAGCCTTGAATTGAGCGCAACGGCGCGCTCTCGAATATCAACAATACGCATAGTGATGGGGACTTATATTTTTTTAATCGAGTTTGAGTTTTGCATCGCGAACTACTTTGCTCCAACGTGAAAGCTCAGCGTTGATGTAGGCAGTGAATTGTTCAGGTGTGTTTCCAACAGTATCAAATCCCATACCCATTAATTTTTCACGGGTATCAGGCTGCGCCACAATTTTTACAATTTCACGATGCAAGCGATCAATGATGGCCTTGGGTGTTCCTGCAGGCGCTAAAAGTCCTTGCATTGTCTCCGCATCTTGTCCGCTCACACCCGCTTCTGCCAAGGTAGGGACATTGGGCAACTCGGGGTTGCGTTTAGCACTCGTAATGGCCAATGCACGCAAGGTTCCTGCCTTGACATGCGACATGGCGGGGGGCAATGCAGTCACGCTCACAGGTGTATGACCCGCAAGAACAGAAGTCGTGGCAGGCCCTGCTCCACCAAATGGCGCACTCACCAAATCTAAATTGTAGGAAAGACGCAGTAATTCGCCCGATAGATGCGGAGTCGTTCCAACACCAGGATGAGCATAACTGTACTTGCCTGGATTGGCACGTATCAAGGCAACGAGTTCTTGAATCGTTTTAGCGGGGACAGAAGGATGCACAACAATCAAATTAGGAGAAGCACCAACCAACGAGATGGGTAAGAAGTCTTTGTTAGCGTCGTAAGGCACATTGCTATACAAACCAGGATTGACTACAAAACTACTACTCACCATGGTGAGCGTATAGCCGTCAGGTGCAGCTTTGGCACCCAAGCCCATACCGATATTGCCACCTGCGCCTGCGCGGTTTTCAACAACAAAAGACTGCCCAAGATTTTCAGAAAGTTTTTGCGCCACAATTCGCGCCATTGCGTCTGTGGGACCGCCTGTTGCAAAGGGCACAATGATTCTAACGGCGCGGCTGGGATAGTCTTGCGCAAAAGAGGCGAGCGAAAAAAGCAACGCCATCAAAAAAGTAGCAAAGCGAATAGTGGGGGTCATGAATCTCTCCTGCTTGTTTAATGCGATGCTAACATTTTGCAGTATCCTTTAAGACAGATCAGAAGTACGTGCCTGACAAGGTCAAGAGTTGCCCACCCGTACTCAGTTTGAATCGAGCGATACCCGCGCTTCGCGCTGTATTAACACCGCCCAAATCAAGCATTTGTACACCTCGCGCTTGCAATTCTTCGATACCCTTCCAAAGAATCAGATTGTGCGCATGCGAATCTCTACCTTGATCCGATGTCCAACCGACCTGATAGGTTGCGGCACGACCATGAATCAAAAACATCATGGCAGCAATTCGATCTTTGCCCAAATCTGCACGCAAAGTCAAAATACTTTCACTGGCAGTCTTTCTGAATTGTGTGTAATGCTCATAAAAAGAACTAGGCAGGCCTTGAAGATTTTTTTCTTTTTGCTGCTGCAAATCTAAATCCAACAACCATCGAAATTGTCCATGCTTGGTACCGACTTGGTGAATTTTCATATCCGATGATTCACCGGTCACCAAACGATGTCGCCAACGACGATCGAGTTGAGCACGCAAATTTTCAAGCGATGGAGTCAAGTCCAACATGACGGTGGACAGGCCTGACATCACTCTTCGCCAGCGACTGAGTCCATGGGATTGACCCTTGGCGACTTCAGGCGTCATGGTCATGAATCGAAGTCCTCTCAAAGGTAAAGATTTCTTAAGCGCTTGATAGACCTTGGCTTGAGTTTCAGAAGGTAATGGTTGAAGCCACAAAGGACCACGACTGCACAGTGCAATGCCGCCCCAATCGCCCCATTTTCGAATAATGAATTGCGCCAGTGCAACCACTTCGCCATTGATCTCTACACGTGCGCGGCACACTTCAACGCCAATTTTTTGCAATGAAGCGCCATAGGCCCAGTCTTGCTGCAAAGCAGCATTTAAACCTTGATGAGTTGAATCCCACAATGACATGTCACTGTTGTTCCAATGTATTTGAGGGAGCATCGTGTATAAAGATGTAATGAAATAAAGTCTCATCTTAAGGCCTACAATCAAATCATGATTTCTCGCGCTCCAAACAGTGATGCTCATAAAAAACAATACGCGTTGCTACCAACGATTGATTACTCACTTCATGATCAAACGCTCTCTTGCTTGAACGACGTAAAAGAGATAGAAAAATTTCCACTTTCCAAGTGGTTACAGCACGAAAATTTTGCCCAACGCATTGATATTGCTTTGTCCTCGCGTGACCCACAAGACACCGCTGTTTATTTTGTTCCAAATGGCGATATACAAGCGAAAGCCGTCGAAGTTTCATTTCAAACACTCAGGCAGTGGATTCAAAAAACTGCGCAATTAATTCTTGCAAATAACAATCATGACAAGCCTGTGATTGCGGTGCTGATGCCTGCGATTCCAGAAATCTATCCAGCCATTCTTGGTGCCATGCAAGTGGGCACAGTCTTTCCTATCAATTGGATGCTTGAGCCTCAACATTTATTGCATCTCTTAATCGAGTCCCGATCAACGCACATGATCACGCTGGGTCCAACGCCGGGTTTTCGTATTTGGGAAACGTTTCAAAGTATTCAAGATCAATTGCCCAAAGATATTTGCATATGGACAATACCTGGCATCGATGGAACACGCATTGCAACCAACGATTGGAAAACTCAAATCGATGCATTGCCAACGCAACAAAACCCCAACGTTGCTTGGCATCCTGGTGAATCCATCGGCGCATACATTCATTCAGGTGGTACCACAGGCGTTCCTAAGATTGTAAAAATCACGCATCGCAATATGTCTTTTAGACATTGGACTTTGCAACTCGCCTACAAAGGCACGCCTGGTGAAATTATTTTTCACGACACCCCTTTGTTTCATGTGGGTGGATTATTGGGGCGATGCCTTCCCGCTGTTGCAAGTGGTGCCAGTGTATTGATACCGAGCTTGTTAGGTGCACGCGATAAATCATACATCACCAACTATTGGAAATTTGTCGAGATATACAAACTCACGCGACTCTCGGGCGTGCCCACCACATTAGCCGTCTTATCCAAATCGCCGCCAGTTGGTGTTGATTTAAGTTCGCTCAAACCCTACTTTGTCACAGGCTCAACCGCAATGCCGATTGCAGTGCGAGAAGAGTTCGAGCGCGTTTGCGGTGTGCGTGTTCTCAATTCGTACGGCATGACCGAAAACGCATCGAGCATGGCCATTGATCCGCGCGATGGCCCATCCAAAGAAGGCAGCTCAGGCATCCGCTTGCCCTATACCGAATTGCGTGCGGTTGAACTCGACGAACATCAAAAAGTAATCAAGCAATGTGGTCCCAAAGAAATTGGTATGTTGGTTATTCGAAGTCCGGGATTAACACCTGGATACCTCAACCCTGAACACAATGCCAAATCATGGACGCAAGACGGTTGGTTTATCACAGGTGACTTAGGAAGAATCGACGACGACGGATATGTTTTTGTAACGGGACGATTAAAAGATGTAATTATTCGAGGGGGACACAACATCGATCCTGGCTTAATTGAAGAGCCGCTTGTTCAATCAGAAGATGTTTTGTTGGTTGCCGCTGTTGGCAAACCCGATGCGTATGCGGGAGAGTTACCCATTGCCTATGTTCAACTCACCCAAGGCTCAAAAGCGACAAGTGCTGATTTACTGCAATTTTTGGAACCCCGAATTTCTGAGCGTGCGGCCATTCCAAAAGAAATACATATTCTTGAAAAAATGCCATTAACAGATATTGGCAAACCCATGAAAGTGAAGTTGCGTGAAATGACGATGGTGAGAGAATTTACTCGATTGATTGAAGATATTTTTAAAAAATTAAAAATCAATAGTCCAGATCCAATCGAAATTATCATCTCACCCGATACATCAAGAGGCACTTTGATCCGAATTAAACTGGGCCGAGTTGATCAAACCAAGCAAGATTTAATTCACACACAAATCCATCAACTCATGGGCCAGTTTGCTTACGCTTACGAAATGATTTAATCCAAACTGATTCCCGCTGCTTTTGCAACTTCATTCCATTTTTTAAAATCAGCTGCAATCATGTGTCCAAATTCTTCGCTCGAATTGGGCTTTGCATCGCCACCTATTTTTCGCATCGCGTTTTGATACTCGGGCATTTTCAAAATTTCGTTGAATGCATTTTCAAGTCGCTTGACAACCGCAGGTGGTGTTGCTGCTGGAACTGCTGCACCCGTCCAGTTGCGCAAAACCATGTCAGGATATCCCGCTTCAATCATGGTGGGGATATTGGGGAAATCGAATGAGCGTGTAATTCCTGTCACGGCCAAAGCTTTGAGTTTTCCCTCTCGAATTTGACCAATCGATGCGGACAAATCGGTCATGGCAAACTGAACCTGTCCACTCAAAACAGCCATACTCATTTCTGCACCACTGCGATAGGGAATGTGAACCATATTGAGCTGCGCTTTGGTTTGAAGCAATTCACCCAACAGATGAGCAGAATTACCGATGCCCGCAGAGCCGTAAGAAATTTTTCCAGGATTGGCACGCGCATAGTTCACAAATTCTTGAACTGTATTGGCTGGAAAAGATGGGCTTGTCACCATCACCGAACCCATATCTGACGTTTGAATAATCGGTGCAAATGATTTGACAGGATCGTAGCCAGGGGTTTTCATCGTTGCGGGTGCAATCGCATATGTGGAAATATTTCCAATCAGAATGGTGTTGCCATCAGGCGGAGAAATAGAAACAAAACGTGCACCAATGGCACTGCCCGCGCCTGGTTTGTTTTCAACCACAACCGTTTGTTTGAGTACCGCTTGTAAATGCGTTGACACCAATCGTGCAACCACGTCAGTGGGGCCACCCGCACCATAGGGAACGATCAACTTAATCACACCCGACGTTTGCGCCATCAAAAAAGTGGGGCTTAAAGTAAGAGCGCCAACTGCGCCGATAAACTGTCGTTTTGATAGTGTAATGGACTTAGATGTTTGCTTCATAATTGTCTCCTGATTTATTTTTTTTTAGTATAGGCACTAATGTGATGGAAAGTAAAGCCTTTGATGAAATGAAGCACCCATATCCTTTGTCGCGGTGGGGACAAAGCATTACCCCTTCAATTGCGGGCTTGATTCAATAGAGATATATTCAACCGATCAATATCTAACGAGCAATTATTTTATGGATTTCACTTTCCCCGAAGAACTGATCTTGTTGCGTGAAACCGTTAAACGCTATGTCGACAAAGAGCTCAGGCCTCTCGAAAAAGGAATTGAGGAAGCAGGCAAGGCAGACCCAAATGTGCTTCGCTCGTTGCGTCTCAAAGCTGCCAAGGTCGGCATCTATGCGCACAACTTGCCAACTGAAATTGGCGGCGGTGGTTTGAACTGCTTGGGGCAAGTGGTTGTTGCAGAAGAATTAGGTCGCACCACCATGCCGCTGAGTCGATCGGCGGGTTACCTACCTGCATTGCTGGCTTACTGCAATCCAGAGCAACAATCTTGGTTTGTTGATCCGTTGGTGAGTGGTGAAAAATTTGTTACATATGCCGTGACCGAACCCGATGCGGGATCGGACGTGGGTTCGACAAAAACGCGTGCAAGCAAAGAGAACGACGGTTGGGTCCTGAACGGTGGCAAATGTTTTGTCTCCAATGTTGATATCGCCGATTGGGTGATCGTCGTGGCTGTGACCGATGCCCAAGCGTCGATTAACAATCGATTCACGTTATTCATTGTTGAAAAATCCAATCCTGGTTTTCACTTCATTCGTAACATCCGAAAAATTGGATGGCATGGTGCAGAGTTTTGTCAGTTTTCATTGGATGACTGTCATGTGAGCGATGATTGCATAATTGGAGAAGTCAATGTTGGCTTTGAACTCATCATGCTCGCAATCAACCTCACGCGCATTCATTTGGGTGGCATTTATGTGGGCATGGGACTTGAATTGCGAGATCTCGCCATCGGTTATGCAAAGCAAAGAAAAACTTTTGGCAAGCGACTCGGAGACCATCAAGCGATTCAATTCATGCTCGCTGATATCGATTGCGAACTCGAAGCCTGTCGACTCTTGGTTTACGCGGCGGCCGATGCTTACGACAAAGGCCATTCGGACATGCGTATCGCCGCGTCGCGAGCCAAATTAATGGGCAGTGAGATGGCATTTAGAACAGCCGATCGCGTATTGCAAATTTTTGGAGCGGCAGGCGTGAGTTGTGATTACCCCATTGAACGCATGTTTCGTGACTCGCGTGCTTTTCGAATTGGCGAAGGAACATCGGAGATTCAACGAACACAAATTGCACGTCACTTACTGCGATAATGAGTGAGTTACACCGCACCCTTGCGCATTATGAACACCACCACTGGCCTTTTTCACACCATCGATGACGGTTTATTAACGCTCACGATTGATCGTCCGCATGCTGCTAATGCCATTGATTCAAGCGTTGCGCAAGGCTTGGCACACTGGATTCAAAAGGCGCAACAAGACTCATCAATCCATGCGGTTGTTTTAACAGGAACAGGCGAGCGAGCATTTTGTGCAGGTCGCGATACCAAAGTACCTGCTGGTGAAGACCCCGTGCAACTCGATATGCAACGTCGCAACGAACTCTGGACATACACAGACGCCTTGCTCACATTCGATAAACCCTTGGTCGTTGCTGTTAACGCAAGCGCCATTGGTGCAGGTTTTATGTTGTGTTTGCATGCTGATCAAGTTTTATCTGTTCCCAATGCAGTCTTTTCATTGCCAGAAATTAATATTGGTATATCGTCATGGTTGGGTCACTGTTTGGTCGCCGAAACTGCTGGCAATGCATTGGCCAATGACATGTCAATCACAGGTCGAAAAGTTGATGCCAACGAAGCATTATCCAAGGGATTGATTCACGCCATTGTTCCTGCAGTAACATTGCAAGCAGACGCTGTTGCTTGGGCACGTACGCTGATTGAGAAACCACGCTATACATTTCGCGATATCAAACAATGGATTTTAAAAAGACGACAGCAGTCGATTGACATCGCACGTCAACGTCATCAACTCAACAATCAGGCTTGAATACAAGCTCCAGAATCAATCAAACTATCTAAAGTTTGATCATCCAACCCAGCCCAGTCTTTTAAAATTTCTCGCGTATGCTGGCCCAGCAGTGGCGCGGGTGTTTGTCGACGTTCTTTCTTTTGATCAAAGTGAAATGGCAATCCTTGATAGCGATGTGTGCCCGCTTCAGGATGTTCAACATCAATCATAAATTGATTGGCAATTAGGTGCGAATCTTCAAAAATATCTTTTCCGTTATTAACGGGTGCCGCGCAGACACCCGCTTTTTGCAGACTAAAAGCCAACTTCAATTTATTGTGTTGCTTTATAACTGAAGTGATCATTTCGTTCAATGCATCTGAATTTTTAATTCGAGACTCTGCATTTACAAATCGAGCATCTTGTATCCACTCGGTTTTTTGCAAAACTTCACATAATGCAATCCACTGTGCGTTGGTCGATACAGCAATGGCAATCCATTCATCATCACCCATGGTTTTAAACGCATCATGCGGTGCAACAACCGATGATTGATTGCCATTCGGTGCGATTTCAATACCATCAACAGCGGCCAAAATAAAACGCTCGCCATACCAATTCATCAAACTTTCGCGTTGGGCCA
This sequence comes from Betaproteobacteria bacterium, assembly GCA_009921265.1. Classification (GTDB taxonomy): domain Bacteria; phylum Pseudomonadota; class Gammaproteobacteria; order Burkholderiales; family Burkholderiaceae_C; genus Limnohabitans. Next base: position 19,372 of record RFYV01000007.1, read on the forward strand.
ACTCAATGCGCTGACCTTCACCTGTTTGTTGCCGATGACGCGCCGCCAAGAGCATGGCCATAGCGCCATTCAGAGCGCCAATGGGGTCTACATAGGCAGGGCCAGTTCGTTGCGGAACACCATCGCCATATCCCGTTAAAACAGTCATACCCGCCAGCGCTTCCATCGTTGGGCCAACGCCTCGGGTATTTTCAAGAGGGGCACCCTCACCTGTTACCACCATTTCTAACAAAATAATTTGCGGATTGATTTTGATCAAATGCTCGTAATCTAATTTCATACGCTTAAGCGCACCAGCGGCAAAATTACAAATCAATGCATCGCATGATTTGACGAGCTCTTCAACAGCCAATCGTGCAATTGGCGATTTCAAATCAATGCCAACCGAGTGCTTACCCATGTTTTGCGTGTTAAACCATGCATTGCGGTTGTAGGGCCTGAGTCCTGGTTCACCCAAGGGATAACGTTTGCGATCATCTCCTTTGACGGCACCTCGCCAGTTATCAATTGAATCCAATGATTCAAGTTTGACAACATCGGCGCCAAGATCAGACAAAATTCTGCCCAGCATCGGGCCCGCCCATGCCGTGCTGATTTCAAGCACTCTCCAAGCCGACAAAGGTAATGCATCAGTTTTCATGCGATTCCTTGATCCACGTTGAAATAGGTTTTAAATCGGGCGCGCCTTGTTGAATGACGCGCGGTGTTTTTGAAAATCGAAACAAAGGACCGAGCACAGGTTTGGAAGTGACGCCATCAGCCAGTGTGTGCCAATAGTTTCGACCCGCCAAATGATTGCAATCAAGAACATCTTTCATCGTGTTCACACGCGAAGCCAAACCGCGCGCGATTTCAACAATCGCTAGAAATTGTTCAACCGTTAATTTGTTGACAATAGGCTGTAATAACCGATAAGCAAGCGACCAATTTTTAACCAAGTTATTAATGGAAGACAGTTGCGGGTGCTCTGCAACTTGTGGTGCGCCAAGCCCTTGACATAAAGCGCTCCAACGATCGCCGCGGCAATACATCGACACCCAACCATCGGTGCATTTAAAAATATCAAATGGTCCAGGATAGGGTCCACGCGCCATCCATGTTGCGTTGTATGCAAATTGCGTCACGGAATTTTGCGACATACTCACCGCTGTTTCATGCACACTCACCTCTAGATATTGCCCTTTCGAGTTGTTGTCTCTCATGATTAACGCACCCAATAGACAAGATACAGCAATCGCACCTGCAGAGTAATACGCACGATGACCAAACCCATAAAGAGGTTTGTCGTCGGCTCGTCCTGTTGCATACATCAAACCACTCAAGGCTTGATGGATCATCTCATTACCCACCCAATTGGCATAGGGCCCTTGCGGAGAAAAATCTCGAATGCGACAAGCGATCAAACGTGGGTTTTGTTGGCACATCACTTGCAAATCATGCGTTGAATCGCTAATCACCATATCGCATGATTGAATTAAATGCGTCAATGCTTGTTGACCTTGCGTTGAATTCAAATCAAGCGTGATTGATTTTTTTCCTGTATTGAGATGCCAAAATAAATATCGATCTTCTATTGCCTTAGGATGGCGCAATTCGCAACCCCCTGGCGGCTCTAGCAACACTACATCGGCTCCATACTCACCCAATACGCGCGCAGCAAATTGACCCGCGACACCCGTTGACAAATCGATGATTTTGATGCCGTCCAGCACACCCGCAGGAGATGCATGAGGTGCTGTATTTGAGGACTGCGTGCTATTCATCGCATCGCCTTATGTGGTGCGCAGTTGTTTATTAATGAAAGCATTCATTCCTTGATTACGCAAGCCGTCCGCATCTTTCAATCGCAATTGATCCACTTTGGAATTGACAAAATCATGCGTTTGATCGATGGTCATATGTGACGCGTATCGATAAATTTCTTTCACCGTTTTTAATGCGGGTGGACTTTTTTCAGCCAACAAGTTAGCAAGTGTCGTTACTTCACTCAAGAGGTCTGCTTGCGCGACCGATCGTGTAATCAAACCTTCTTCTTCGGCTTTTTTAGGACTCAAACTAATACCTGTCATAGCGTAATAAAGCGCTTTACGATAACCCATGAATTCAATGGTTTTTAAACTCGCCGCTCCACCCGGCACATGACCCCAATTGATTTCTGGCAAACCAAAAACCGCTTCATCGCCTGCAATTGCAATATCGCAGGCCATTGCTACCAACAGACCGCCGCCAAAACAATGACCATTGATCATCGCAACTGTGGCCTTAGGAGAATCGGCCAGCAATTTCCACATCCAATCCCAAGCGGTTGCCAAGATTTGTTCACGTAGTTGCGGTTTATCTTCCAAGTCTTTAAAAAACTCTTTGATATCTGCGCCTGCACAAAAACTTTTACCAGCACCCCTGATCACAATCACACGCACCTCGGGGTCTACATTGACACTTTTAAGCAATTCAGACATTTCATTATGCATAGTGGGATTCAACGCGTTACGCTTATCTGGGCGATTAAGCGTGATTGTTGCCACGTGGTTGTTAAGTTCATAAAGTAAGGTATTCATACAATCATTTCCATCAATCGGATTTTTTTCTGCCTTTGAGCGCTTGTGCACCCAATTGCTGTTCGCGCTGCAAAAACGCGCCAAACTGATCGGGTGAGTTACCAATTAACTCGTAGCCCGTGTCGCCCGCTTTTTGTGCAATCGCTGGTGACTTTAAAATTTCAGCAATATCTTTGGCTAATTTTTCGCGCAAATTTTTAGGTGTTCCTGGCGGAGCAATCAAGCCAAACCAAATGCCCGACACGCTTGAGTTGTTAAAACCTGTTTCTGCAAGTGTGGGGATTTGCGCTTGTTTTTCTAAACGCTTGTCACCCGTTACAAATAAAACCGTACCGCTGCCATTGGCCGTTGCGGACAACACATTCAATGTGGTGATGAACATCAATTGCACATCGCCCGATAAAAACGCCATGGTTGAATCTGCTGCGCCTTTAAAGGGAATGGCGGTCCACGTCACGCCGTGTTGTTTCATGATGGCTTCAACGCCTAAATCGACAGGATTGGCTGCACCCAACGAGATGTAATTGAGTTTGCCTGGATTGGCTTTTGAAAACGAAATCAACTCCGCCATATTTTTGACGGGTACATTTTTTTGCACTGCCAATGCCAATGAGGCCGTCACAATGTGCGTGACAGGTTCAAAATCTTTTAAAGGGTCATAGTTGATTTTGTTTTGCAAAAATGGGAGCAACACATATTGCGTATTGACCAAACACATGGTGTAACCATCAGGCTTGGCATTGGCACATGCGTTGGTTGCAAGCAATCCATTGGCACCAGGCTTGGCGTCAACTACAAAGCCTTGACCATTTTTTTCGGCTAAGGCTGTTCCAATGGCGCGCAGCAATGCGTCGACGCCGCCGCCCACCCCTTGCGACGACACGACGTGAATCGGTTTGGTGGGATAAGCGCCTTGTGCGTACACGCTCATACTCAGCAGTACACCCATCAACGTTAAAAGCCATTTTTGAATTGAAAACATCACAAGCTCCTTGAAAAATAAATACCCGAATCGAGTACCACCGCGTCTCGCTGTGGCGCTCGCATCCGAAAATGAAATTGATTGAACTCTTTCCAAATTTCAGTACGCAACGTGTCGCCTGGAAAAACAGGACCGATCAAACTGGCTTGCGCAGTGAACGATTGAAAATTCGAATTTGAAAAAAACGACTTGCACTGCATTAAAAGTTGATGCACAGCCATTGAAAAAGTAGCCAAACCATGCAGGATCGGTCGCTCAAATCCGCTATTTTTTGCAAATACAGGATCTGAGTGAACGCGGTTATGGTCATTCAACATCAAACGATAAAGCAAGGCTTGTTGGGGAGATGTATGGATGTCCGACACCACATCGGCCAATCGATCGGGGACTTTTTCTCTGTTGAGTCCACCTTCGGGTTGACCACCAAAACCACCTGCGCCGCGAATAAACATCCACGTGTCAATTGTAGCCAAGAGTTTTTCCGACTCTTCATACACCTCTCGTCGCACGCAAATGAGAGCGCCTTTGCCTTGGCCTTTATCGACTACAGGACCAAAATGTGTGTGGGTTCGGCCCATGCCCGCGGGCTTCATAGGTCGATGCAAGGTAAAACTGACTTGCCCCACAACCGCGCGCTCTGGGTCAATTCCCAAACTGGAATCAAAAGATCTTGGGTCACGAATCAGATCGACCCATCCCATGACAATGGGAGATGTCGGTAACACAAGAGGACTACCCCGTTGATCATCGCAACAAAAACTTAAGGCCTGTTGATTCATGGGGTCCATGCCCATACCCGTTGCCAGCGCATAAGACATGGCGTATTTGGCATCGTATTGGTAGTGGGACTGCAGACCCGCATGCGACTCGATGCATTGGGGGTCAATCATTGAATATCTCCAATGGGCGGCTCATGTGTGAGGTCCTTTTAATTATTTTGAAAATCTGAATTCATTCTTACATCAAAAGCAAATTCTGTCTGTCTTCTAGTTGATTAGGCGTTTCTAACGATTGACGTCCATCTTAATCATGGGTAAAACTGAAATGTTTTCTACTAAAAATAGACTGGAGCGGTTATGAAACGTCGATTTGTAAAAGTGGCAGCACTAATAGGTGTTTTTCTATGGAGCATGGGATCGAGTTGGGCGGCTGACTACCCCACACGTGCCATCAAATGGGTCGTGCCTTATCCCCCAGCGGGCACCACTGACGTTTTGGCACGCATTGTTGCGCAATCTTTGAGCGAACGATTGGGTCAACAAGTGATTGTTGAAAATAAGTCGGGCGGCGGCAACAACATCGGCACCGAGTTTGTGGTGAATTCACCAGCAGACGGCTACACCATGTTATTGGTCAACCCTGCCAACGGTATCAACGCGACGCTTTACAAAAAGCTCAACTACAACTTTATACGAGACATTGCACCTGTTGCTGGCATTGTTCGAACACCTAACGTGATGGTCATCACCAACTCACTACCCGTTAAAAACGTGGCTGAATTTATTGCATATTGCAAGGCCAATCCTACTAAAGTGAATATGGCTTCATCGGGTAGTGGAACCTCTGTTCATTTGTCAGGTGAATTGTTTAAATATATGACGGGTTGCACCATGGCACACATTCCATACAAAGGCGCAGGCCCTGCATTGACCGATTTGATTGCAGGTCAAGTGCATGTATTGTTTGATAACTTGCCCTCTTCAGTACCACACATCAAGTCAGGACGCATTCGTGCGTTAGCCGTTACCTCAAAAGGTAGAGAGCCTTCGATGCCAGATACGCCCACAGTGGGCGATACGGTTGCAGGATATGAGGCAACCGCATGGTTTGGTATTGGCATGCCCAAGGGCACACCACGCGAAGCCATCGATCGAATCAACAAAGAAATAAATGCGATTTTGGCTGATCCAAAAATACGTGAACGTTTAGCTGACTTAGGTGGTTTGCCTATTCCTGGTACGCCCGAAGATTTTGGTAAAACCATTGCGCTTGAGACTGAAAAATGGGGCAAGGCTGTCACGGCATCAGGCGCAACGGCTGAATAATATTTAAAAATAAGTGTTGATACCAAGGAAGATTCAATGAACGGTGCGCGCAGTTTAGTAGGAACACTTTTATTGAATGGGATTGACACTTGCTTTGCCAACCCCGGCACCAGCGAAATGCATTTTGTTGCTGCACTTGATCAAGCTGTTGGTATGCGATGCGTTTTGGGATTACAAGAAAATGTGGTCACGGGCATGGCCGATGGTTATTGGCGCATGGCTGGCAAACCCGCATGCACCCTCTTGCATTGTGGTCCAGGTCTTGCCAATGGTTTAGCTAATTTACACAACGCAAAACGTGCGCATGCAGGCATTGTTAATATTGTGGGTGATCAAGCCACTTGGCATAGACCTTTTGATCCACCTCTCAATACAGATACAGAAGGATTGGCTCGCACGGTATCGTCGTGGTTTCATACATGTAACACCGCTCAAGAAGTTGGATCATCCGCATCGCAAGCAGTTCAAGTGGCGCGCAATTCACAAGGTCAAATTGCAACTCTGATTCTTCCATCAGATACTTGCTGGGATGAAGGCGGACAAGTCGGACCCAAACTGACAGATTCTTCATCATCCATCAACATGGATTCGATCAATGAAGCCGCGTTGATTTTAAAAACAAATGGTGAACGCGTGCTTTTGTTGCTCGCAGGTGCAGCAACATTAGAAGAATCACAAACTTTGCTTTGGCAAATCTCACAAGCCACACAATGTGGTTTGATGGTGGATTATGTGGTGGGACGAGTTGCACGTGGGCAAGGAAGAATACCGTTGCCACGTGTGCCCTACAACAGCGACGCTGCTGCAAAAGAATTATCCAAATACACACACATTATTTTGGTGAACGCAAAAGCACCTATTGGATTTTTTGCATACCCGAATAAGCCCTCTCAACAATATACACCTGGCACTCAAATCAGTATGCTGACCAACGCAGAACAAAATCCAATCGAAACATTGCAAGCATTGGTACATGCGCTTAAAGCACCCAAGGCATCCATTCCTTTAACAGGTGAAAAACCCGTTGCATCGAATGGCGCACCGAGTTCTGAAAAATTAGCGCAAACTGTTGCAGCATTGATGCCAGAAAACGCCATTGTGAGCGATGAAAGCGTCTCTTATGGTCGCGGGTTTTATCCTTTGACGTATGCAGCAGCCCCGCACGATTGGTTGCATCTTGCAGGGGGTGCGATAGGTGCAGGCTTGCCAATGGCAACAGGCGCGGCGGTAGGTGCACAAGGAAAGCGACGTGTGATCAGTTTGCAAGCCGATGGTTCGGCCATGTATTCATTGCAAGCACTTTGGACGCAAGCCAGAGAAAAATTGCCTGTGACAACTATTTTGCTTAACAATCACAAATACGCAATTCTTATCAATGAGCTCAACGCTGTCGGTGCAACGCCAGGCGTCACTGCCATGAATATGTTGGATCTGGGTAATCCCAATTTAAACTGGGTTGATCTTGCCAGAGGGATGGGCGTAGAAGCCGCACGCGCATCCACCATGGAAGAATGCGCCGATTTAATGAAACAGAGTTTTCAAATCAATGGACCCTTTTTAATAGAGCTCATGATTTAGCAATCGATTGATTAAGTTCAATCAATCGTCATTCAAAAAGGCGTAAGATTCACCGATGACTGCAAGGAATCGAGATGAAAACTGCCCCCTTATCCAAAGAAAATATTTTATGAAATATGACTTTACAATTCAGAATAATTCTTAATGCATTAATGCTTGGCGCATAAATCAAACGTCGTGGCCTCAGTTAAGGTTTCAGAAAACCAAGCCACAATGGATGCTTCACGTTTACCGATATATTGGGGTTGTCCTTGCGCATCGAGCACCATGGTGAGATCGTGTCCAGGTATTAACAAGGTCCCCGGCTTTGCACGCCAACATTTCCAAATGAGTTTGAGCGTTTCAATGCTTTCTTCATGGTCTTCTGTATCACCCACATCAAGAGATAACAACTCAGCGCGGTTTTTGGCAGCGTCACCCGTAAAAACAACGGGTACTTCGTTGCCGTCCATCACAAAAATCAAATGTCCAGGGGTGTGTCCAGGAGAGGCCAACGCTACAAAGCCTGGCAGGAATCGATCCCCATCGCGAATTCTTTTAACACGCGAAGATTGCACCAATTCACGCACATACAACTCGGGTAATGGATTAAATCCTGGCGGTTCGTTAGCAGCCCAGTTGAGTTCTACATCACCAATCCAAATTGTTGCGCTGGGAAATAAAGTAAAGTTAATCGAGTGATCGTAGTGTGCATGTGTGAGGATGACATCGGTCACATCACTGGGATCAACACCATGAATTTTTAATTGTTTGGCCAAAGGTTTACGTACACCAAACGCACCCACATCTAACAAGATCACGCGATCTTTGCTTCGCATCAACGTGATGGTGCTCCAACCCAAGCCCCCATGACAAACCGCACGACCTGGAAAACCTTGAATGAGCACATCGACTTGGTACATCTTTATTCCTGTCAATAATTATTCGGGCTTGATGGCTGCATCTTTGATTAACTTACCATACAAAGCCAAATCAGATTTAATTTGACGCGCAAACTCTGCGGGTGAGCTTGCAATGATTTCATTGCCGCCCTCATCCACCAAACGTCGACCCGCTTCCATGGATTTGCTGGCCTTGACAATTTCTTGATGCAATCGCGCAATGATGGCAGGATCTGTTTTTGCCGGCACCAATACACCTTGAAATTGCGTGATATTGAATCCTGTAAAACCTAATTCATTAAGCGTTGGTAATTGCGGCAAACTTGATGCACGCTTAGGGCCAGATACAGCAAACACACGCAACTTGCCTGCTTTGACTAATGGGCCTGCAGTCACAATCGGTTCAAACGTGAACGTAAGTTGACCCCCTAATAAATCTGCCAATGCGGGCGCAGCCCCTTTGTATGGAATGTGCGTTAGTTGCGCGCCTGTGATTTGACTGAGCAACTCTCCCGCCAAATGTCCACCACCACCAATTCCTGTTGAGCCATAACTCACTTGTTTAGGCTTGGCCTTAGCCATTGCAATCAATTCATTCATACTTTGAATGGGTGAAGACGTAGTCACAACCACCGCATATTGAAAACTAGTGATTTGACTCACAGGTGCTAAATCATTGACCGCGTCATAAGGCACCTTGGCATAGAGCACAGGATTAACAACAATAGGCCCGCTTGCAGCAAGAAGCAATGTATATCCATCGGGCGCAGATTTCGAGACGATATCGGTACCTAGCATGCCATTGGCACCTGGTTTGTTTTCAACCACAACCGATTGCCCCATGCTCTCTGTCATTTTTTGTGCAACCACACGCGCAGTGATATCAGCCGCACCGCCCGCCACATAGGGCACAATTAAGCGAATGGGTTTATTGGGATAGTCCGATTGCGCTTGAGCACCCATGCACATCACAACAAGCGTTGCAAATAACAAAATCAAACGTAACATAACCGTCTCCTTATGTTGCCAATGCGGCGTATTGGTGAAGCAATGCAAGTGTGTTGTCATCAATTACCACTCCATCGCGTCGTTGTCTCTCCATCTTAGCCAATTCAATTTGACCTGGAACAATCACGGGTTGATTGGAATCAACGGGTGGACTGTCATGCAAAATAGATGCAAAGTCTGACATGCGGTCGGCTAGCCATTGACTAGATCCCAAACGTTGGGTGTCAATCAAAATAAAAAAGTGACCTAAATTTTGCGGCTCATCGGGCGCATCTATCCAAGACTTTACATGCGTGAGATAAGCCGCGTTCGATAACAGACCAGCAAACAAATCAACCAACAATGCCAAACCATAACCCTTGTGCCCACCCACAGGTTGCAAAAAACCATCGAGTGCGGCTTTGGGATCAGTTGTTGCACGACCGTGTTTGTCGGTGGCCCAAGTATCAGGAATTGATTCGCCATGTTTGAATGCATTGCGAATTTTTGCGCGTGCAACAACACTCATTGCCATATCCAACATAAAGGGTTGCCCGTTGGGGTGTGGCACTGCAAAACCAATCGGACTGTTACCTAATCGCGCGTCGCTTCCACCCCAAGGTGCAATGGTGGTGGTGGCGTTACTGCCAATAACGCTGGCAAAGCCTTGTTGTGCGGCGATGTAACCATAAGGAGAGATAGGACCGAAATGATTGCTTCCACGAACAAACGAAGCACCTATGCCACACTCTTTGGCAGCGGCCAAAGCAGCACGCAAACCATGCATACCTACCAATGGACCGATACCGTTATCACCATCAACCGTTGCCAATGCAGGCGCTACTTTTTTAACGGTGACGTTAGGTGTTTTTGAAATGCCATTGACATTGAGTCGCTCACCATAAGACTCCACACGACTCAAACCATGAGTTGACAGTCCAAATAAATCAGCCATCACCAAAATATCGACCACATCTTTGGCGTGCTCTGCACTCAGTCCCAAGCCTCTAAACGCACGCAGTCCCAAATCGTGAAGTTGAGTTTCACTGATGGCTTTTGGATTATTAGCACTAGCGTTCATTCGTATCCTTTTGTTGATTGAATTATTTTAAGTAATTTTTAAATCTTTATAGAGTGGCAAAACGTCTTGCCTGATGCGAGGCAAATATCTTGAATAAATAATAGATGCACACAAGCCCACAAATGCACAAAAGGCCAAGGCCAGTTGACCATCCAAATAATGAGCGAGCCATCCCGAAAAAAGAGAACCCAATGGCGTCATGCCTAAAAAGGCCATCACGTAGAGCGCCGATACACGGCCTCTTAATTCGTCAGGAACAATGCTTTGAAGAACGGTGTTGGTTGACGCAGCGTTGAGCATCATGCACAAGGCTGAAATAAAAAGCACGGGCATTGCGAGCCATAAAGAATCGCAAAATGAAAATGCAATTAAAGCAACACTCCCAATGCCTGCAGTCCAACCCAAAACTCTAAACAAACCTCTGACTTGGGATCGTGACGCCAAATACAACATACCAAACACGGCGCCTAAACCCGCAGAACTATAAAGCCAACCCAATGTTTTGGAGTCCCCATGAAATTGTTGGCTGGCAAACCAAGGCAAGAGAGAGTTGTAGGACTGCAAACAAAAACTGGTGACCGCTAACAAAAACAATGCGGAACGACTGGGAAAGAATCCATACGCATATCTAAAACCCGCAATAAATTGCTGATACATACCCGCAGTGGAGTGATCTGACTTGTGTTGTCGAATTTGAGTGGCAAACAGTGCGGATAAAACAGCAAAACGCATCACACAATTGGTTGCAAAACTCCATACCTCACCAAATGTCGCCGTAATGATGCCACCCAACATCGGCCCAATGAATCGACCTGCATTCATCACCGTTGAATTGAGTGCAATCGCATTGATCAAATCTTCTCGATCAGGCAACAACTTAGAAATCATGGCTTGGCGAGCAGGCGCATCGAAGGAATTTCCGATACCCAAAACAAGATTTCCAATGACGACATGCCAAGCTTCGATTAAATGAAGCTGTAGCAAGACCAACATCACAATTGATTGAGCCATGGCTAACGCATTGGTTGCAAATAAAATTTTCCTGACATTGAGTCGATCAATTAAAACGCCAGCAAATGGCGTGATGATGAGCAATGGAATTTGCAAAGTAAAAGCGGATAAGCCCACCATTAACGTAGATTCCGAGAGCCGAAAGACCAACCAACTGGTTGCGATTAATTGAACCCAGTTTCCAATCTGCGAGGTGCCCTGCCCCATAATAAACAAACGAAAATTGCGGTGTCGAAGTGCTCGCAGGCTATGGGGAAGATTCACATCAATAATGCTTCAAGCACCCCTCACACGATCAACAATTTCCAAAGCATTCGCAGGCATTGCACCACCATGCCAAGCCAAATGTCGATCGGGCCGAACCAATGCAAGCTTACATTGATACAAATGCAAGGGTGGCGAGCACTTCACAATTTTGAGTGGCATACCGCGACTCGCTGTAGCATCGACAAAAGGTTTTGCATCGATGTCATTGCTAAAAATAGCCAAGGAATATGAGTCGCCCAGTTGATCGTGAAATGTTTCTGTTTCTGTGATTTTAAAATCTGGCACTCGCGCGCCAGGGTGATCAATCGGTATGTAGTTGTCCCATGTGTCAGCGATCGGAGCCGCACCTTGATGGAAAATAATCGGTGAATTTTCATACAGCTCGCCAAACTGCATGCCCGAGGTGTTGTACTCTTCTAAATCATCCACCACTGCAAATTCACCAAACACACGACGCGCTTGTTCACCCGCCTCATCGGCATCTTCAATATTAGCTGGCAATTGCCATGCGCCTTTTCGTTGCGAACATTTCACACCGAGTCGTGAATTTCGAAGTCCCATAGGGCGACGCTCCACACCATAGGTATCAAGCAATGATGCACCGCCCCACCCCTCATAAATAGCAGCCAATTTCCAACTCACATTGATCGCGTCGCCAATTCCCGTATTCATTCCAAAACCACCCAGCGGTGTAAATAAATGTGCGGCATCGCCTACAAAGAAAACACGCTCGGCTTGGTATTGATCGGCGACGAGTGCGAGTCCGCCCGCCCAAGGACCCGAAGTAATAATTTCATAAGGAACGGGTTTGCCAAAAACAGCGTTTAAAACTTTTTCATGATTGACTGTTTTCCAATCAACACCTTCAGGGATTCTGTAGTGAACAATCCAACGCTCACCACCATCTTGTGAAAACACAAAAGCTCGAATCTCGTGATTGAGAATCCAAGTGAGATTGGCGGGCTTGCGTCCACTCTCTGAAATCAAAGACGGTGCTCTTATGAAATACGTGAGCATGCTGCCCGCAACAAATGCATTTTCAATTTGTCCATCTTCACCACTCATACCAATACCGAATTGACGCCTTGCAGGACTGCGCGCGCCATCGGCTGCAATCATGTAAGACGCAGATATTTGAAAGCGTTCACCCGTTTGAATATTTTCAACATCAACCAACACACCGTCGGTCACACTGACAAATCCAATCATTCGAAAACCAAAACGAACGGATACCGATTTTTTTAATTCTGCATTGCGTTTTAATATCGGTTCAAGAAATAATTGTGAAATCGTGATGCTTCGCTCTGAGGATTGAAATTCAGTCCCCGCCACATTGGTAGTCGATCTGTATTTGCTTAAATCGATACGACCAATTTCATGACCACAAAAACGAGTCACAAATGCAACTTGCGGTGCATATTTTGCCAACGGCGCATTAGCTCGGATTTCTTCTGAAATGCCCAACCGACGAAAGTGTTCCATCGACCTTGCATTGGTGTTGTTGCACCGTGGGTGTTTGGCGGTTTCCAGGTTTTCTGTAATTAAAATTGCAGGCACATTGCGGTGTCCTAATTCAATCGCTGCGCTGAGTCCTACGGGGCCTCCGCCGACGATGATGACAAATGTATTTTCTTTTTTCATGTGTTCCAAATTCAATCAATCAAACTTTTTCAATGACAACATCATTCAAACTTGATATTGGATTGCTTAACAACCGCTCCCCATTTTGTTCGCTCTGCTTCCAAAAATGCGGCAAATTCTTCGGGCGTTCCGCTTGCTGATTCACTTGCAATACCACGTCGATAACTTGTGACTTCGGGTTGTTTACTTACCTGTGCAATCGCACTTGCTAATCGATCAATGATAGCTCGCGGTGTACCCGCAGGCGCCAAAATGCCATTCCAAACCTGCGGCTCATAGTCGGGAAACCCTGCTTCTGTAAAGGTGGGGACATCGGGCATCAGCGGATTACGAGTTTTGCCTGTCACCGCAAGAACTCTTAATTTTCCTGCTTTTACATGCCCTATCACAGCTAACAACGAATCAAAAATTGCAGAAGTTTGTCCAGCTAACAAATCATTGAAGGGCGTTGTTGTGTTGTAGTGAATAAATTTAAAATCACTACCCGTTGAAGTTCCAAACCATGCTCCCGCAAGATGCGTGATTGTGCCTGTTCCATAAGTAGCTACGTTGGAATAAGCAGGATTGGATTTGGCCAGTGTCACATAGGCGGCAGCTGTTTGTGCAGGTACAGAGGTGTTGACTGTGAGTGCGTAGGCCGTGATGGCCAAAAGACTCACGGGCATGAGGTCGCGTTTGAGCTCATAGGGCCAATTGCTGTACAGAGATGAAACGGTTGCTAATGTGGGAGTTCCAAATAGCAGGGTGTAGCCATCAGGCGCAGATTTAATAGCGGCTTCGATGGCAATGCGACTCCCAGCCCCTGGTCGGTTGTCAATAATCACGGGTTGCCCGAGAATAGGCGCCAGACGCGAAGCAATGAAACGTGCATCGGAGTCAGGCCCTGAACCAGCAGGAACAGGAACAATCAAACGAATGGGTTTAGCTGAATACGTTTGTGCAAAACTTGATGAGACATGAATACACAAACAAGCAAAAAGAAAAATAAACAACTTGTTTAGATTGAAATGCTTCATACCTGTCTCCCATTATTTGATGCCTATGATAATCTGCATTCAAGTTAATTCATCCACTTCAAACAACGAAAAACCATGACATGAAAAAACGCAATCTCTTTCCACTCTTTTTTCTTTGCTGTGTCGCAGCATTCTCAACAAATGTAAATGCAGCCGACCCATGGCCTCTCAAAATAGTCACCTTGGTGGTTCCATTCGCGCCTGGTGGTGGCGTCGACAACGTTGCACGCGCAGTTGCTGCACAAATGTCAGAGTCCTTACCCTTCCCTATGGTGGTTGAAAACCGTGTGGGTGCGGGAGGCTTGGTTGGTGCACGATCTGTCGCTCAATCAGCACCTGATGGGCATACGCTACTCATGGGCACACAAACCACCCTAGCGGTTGCCCCCTTGTTGAGCAAGGCTGCAGCGTTTAATCCAATCAATGTTTTTTCAGGTGTTGGGCAACTGGGCTATTCACCGATGGTATTGGTTGCGCATCCTAGTTTTCCTGCCAAAACAATTTCTGAATTGATCTCGCGCGCAAAGTCACAACCGGGACAGATCAACTACGCATCAGGTGGAATTGGAACTACTCCGCATATGGCAGGCGCATTACTCGAGTTAAGCACGGGCATTCAAATGACTCATGTGGCATACAAAGGCGAACAACCCGCGCTTACTGATGTCATGGGCAATCAGGTTCAACTGATGTTTTCCAACTTGCCTGCGGCCATGCCTTTGGTCAGAGGTGGCAAATTGCAAGCCTTAGCCATTTCAAGCACCCAACGCTCTCCCACAGCCCCCGAAATTCCCACATTGATGGAGTCTGGAGTTTTTGGATTTGAAGCTGCCACTTGGTTTGCGATCGTGACCCCAAAGGACACACCCAAAGCTATCGTTGACAAAATGAACGCAGAGTTGATCAAAGCTTTAGACAACCTCAAACTCAAACAAAAATTAGAAATGCAAGGCTTGAGCTTACAAAAAAGTTCGCCATCACAGGCAGACAAATACATCGCGAGTGAATTTGATAAATGGGCGCGTGTGATCAAAGCATCCAACATCTCAACGGATTAAAAACTGTAAAGTCAATCCTTTTCAATCACAACACACAGAGAGACACCATGAATTTATCAAGACGTAAACATTTAATGAGCGCAATAGGTGGTTTGTTAGCCGCTACTGGCCTGCAAGCCCAAACGGAGGTCTTTCCCTCTAAGCAACCCGTTCGTATATTGGTGCCCTTTCCACCAGGCGGGCCGATTGATCAAACAGCGCGCATCATGTCGCAAAAATTATCTGAGTTATGGAAACAATCGGTTGTGATTGAAAATCGCACGGGGGCTAGCGGCATCATCGCCGCAGAAACTGCGCTGCGTTCACCTGCTGATGGTTACACACTCCTTTTTTCTGTGATTCATCACACAGTGTTACCCAGCATTAAAAATAATCTGACGTACGACATTGAAAAAGATTTTTATCCACTTTCACTCGCTGCTGTGTATCCGATTATTTTAGTAGTCAATGCAAGTTCGCCCATCAAAACAGTTGCCGATTTAGTTGAACGTGCCAAAGCAGAACCCGGTAAATTAACTTACGGACACTCGGGTCAAGGCGGCGGCGCGCATTTAGCAGGGGAACTTTTTGAAATGGATGCAGGCGTCAACTTAATAGACGTACCCTACAAAGGAAACGGTCCTGCGATTTTGGATGTCATGGGAGGACGCTTGGATTTGATGTTCAGTGATATACCCAGCGCATTGCAACACATTCAATCGGGTCGCTTGCGTGCATTGGCTATCTCCACAAAAGTGAAGTCAACACTGTTGCCTAAGCTACCAACAGTGATTGAGTCTGGTGTACCCGGTTATGTGGCACAAACTTGGGGAGGTTTGTCTGTACGTGTTGGAACGCCGCGCGATATCGTCAACAAACTCAATGCAGATATTGTCACTGTTCTAAAAGATCCCGATGTGAGTGAAAGATTACTCAAAATTGGCGCTGAACCCGTTCCACAAACTCAAGCGCAATATGCAGAATTTATTCGCTCAGAAATGAATAAATGGGCACCTGTAGTTAAAAAAGCCAACATCAAAATGGATTAAAAAAATATGTCAACGATTGCAATCATCGGTGCAGGTATTGGTGGACTCACAGCAGCAGCGCTGTTACAACGAAGGGGGCATGATGTTCATGTGTATGAGCAAACTACAAAATTTGCGCGTGTAGGTGCGGGCATTCAACAAAGTGCCAATGCCGTTCGCGTCTTGCGCGAAATTGGACTTGAACCGAAGTTGCGCGCTATCGCTTTTCAACCGCAATCATGGAATAACCGTGAATGGGATACAGGCGCCGTCAAGTATGAATTGCCATTGGGTGAAACCTTTGAGAGTCGCTATGGTACGCCCTATTTGTTATTACATAGAGGCGATTTGCACGCCGCTTTGTTTGATGCGGTGGATCCTTCTCGAGTTCATTTAGACAATACGCTTGAAAAAATTGAACCCCATGATGACAGTGTGACTTTGTATTTTAAAAATGGGCAACAAAAAAAAGTAGATGCTGTCATTGGTGCAGATGGCGTTCATTCTACTGTGCGTGAGTGGATGTTAGGACGCGACGAGCCACGATTCACAGGTCGAGTTGCTTATAGAACGACGTTTAAAGCAAAATTACTCAATGGTGTCACCATTGACGATTGCACCAAGTGGTGGGGGCCCGATCGACATATCGTCATCTACTACATCACGCCTTCGCGTGATGAAATTTATTTTGTCACCAGTTTGCCAGAACCAGAGTCGCGCAATGAATCATGGTCGTCGCGCGGCGATCTGTCCCAACTCAGGCAAGCATTTGCAGGTTTTCATCCACAAGTACAAAGCGTTCTTCAAGCGTGTCCCGAGGTTTACAAGTGGGCACTTTATGAGAGAGAACCTTTGACACAATGGGCCAAAGGTCGCGTTGTGTTGATGGGAGACGCTTGTCACCCCATGGTGCCGTACATGGCGCAAGGGGCTGCCACCGCTATTGAAGACTCTGCAGTACTCGCTCGATGCTTGGATCAAACAAAAGATATCGAACAAGCATTCAAACAGTTTGAAAAAACACGCATTGAAAGAACTTCAAAGATTCAAATCACTTCCAGACAAAACCAATGGATGAGCAAACGAACCGATCCCGATTGGGTTTATGGATACGACGCTTGGAACACACCATTGGCCGTGGCGCAATAAAAAATCATCAATCATTCGGAGACATTCACTTGACACCATTTATCACTCAACGAGCCAAACTTTTGGCTCTTGCATCCCTAGCTTGCTTTTCGATGCTTTTTTCAACACTGACACTTGCACAAGCACCCGTCAAAATACTGGTTGGATTTCCGCCAGGAGGTGGAGTCGATGCAGTTGCACGAATGCTTGCTGAACGGCTCGAAAAAATCACTGGTCGTGCGCATATTGTTGAAAACCGCTCGGGGGCGGGCGGCAGTTTGCCTGCACGCGCCCTTCTTACTGTTCCTGCAGATGGCAATACCTTGCTACTGGCGCCCGATACCACGGTGATTGTTTATCCATACACCGTCACCACGGCAGGTTTTAATCCTTCAACTGATTTAATGACGATTGCAAGAGTAACGTCATATGACTTTGCACTCACAGTTCGCGGTAACAACGATATTCGCAACTTGGATCAACTGCGTGAAGCAATCAAAAATAATTCAAAAGCTGCGAGCATTGCCAATCCTGCAGCTGGAAATTTATTGCACTTTTATGCAATCGCACTCACCAAAGCACTGTCACTCGAAAATATCACACACGTTCCTTATCGAGGTGTTGCACCCGCCATCACTGACACTATAGGCGGCGAAGTCACGGCACTTGTCACACCTGTGGGTCCTGTCTTACAACAAGCAGTGTCAGGTCGTTTGCAAATTCTTGCGACATCAGGATCAGATCGTGGCGCAAAAACACCCAACATTCCCACGCTCAAAGAATTAGGCTATCCACAACTGGTATCGAGTGGATGGTTTGGACTTTTTGCACCTGCAAAAACACCAGCAGACGTGATTCAAAAAATCAACGATTCAGTCAAACAAGCCTTGCTCGATCCTGCGATGCATTCCAAACTTGCCGCGCTTGATATGGAGGCGGCTTGGAATAGCGCTCAAGACTTTCGCTCCCTCGTCGACTCTGAGGGGAAAAAATGGGCCGCAGTTGTGAAAGCATCAGGATTCAAAGCCGACCAATAATTAAATTTGCCTTTGGCATCGAAAGAACAAAATGGATCTGGGTATACAAGGAAAAAAAGCGTTAATCACAGGTGGCAGCAAAGGCATTGGATTTGCAATTGCAAAACAACTGGCTATAGAAGGCTGCGATGTGATTTTGGTTTCTCGATCGAGAGAAGATTTAGAAACTGCCTCATCCACCATTCAAAAAGAATCAGGACGACGCGTTGAAATTTTTCCAATCGACATGTCTGATCGACAAGCCGCAAAAAAAATCTGCGATGCATTTCCTGCGATTGATATATTGGTTAACAACGCAGGTGCGATTCCCAGAGGGTCCATTGAACAATTGAGTGATACAGTCGTACGTGATTCTTGGGATGTCAAAGTTTTTGGATACATCGATTTATGTAGACACTATCTCCCAGCTATGCGCGCACGTCAACAAGGTGTCATTCTCAATATTATTGGTGCTGCAGGTGAAATGTGCGACCCCAACTATTTTGCAGGCAGTGTTGGTAACGCCGCATTGATTGCAATGACAAAAACATTAGGATCTGTCAGCATCGAAGATGGCGTTCGTGTAAATGGTATCAATCCAGGCCCTGTACTCACCGATCGATTAATGGACAGCATGAAAAAACGCGCAATCGATCGCTTTGGCGATGCAAGCCGCTGGGCTGAAATTGCTTCGCGCATGCCAGGCGGTCGCGCCGCTACGGTTGAAGAAGTTGCGGCGACTGCAGCACTGCTGTGCTCGCCTCTTTCTGCGTACACCAGTGGTGCGCTCATAAATATTGACGGCGGTCTAACCAATCGACGCCCACTCGTTTAACCAAAGGCTTGCCATGGAACTTTTTTTACAAAACAAACTCAACAGCGACGGCAAACTCGACGCGCGTGGCTTGGCTGTTATCGCTTTGCATTGGCAAAATGATTTGGTGCTGCCCACTGGCAAGTTTGGTTTTTTTGCAAAAGAAATTGAGAGAAACAATTTGGTGCCTCGCATGGATCGCGTTCTTAAAGCCGTTCGTGCAGCGGGCGGCACTGTGATTTATGTGAACGTTGCGCGCAGCGCGGATTCACGCGAAGTTATCAAAAACAGTCCCCTCTTTGCCGCGTCTGCTAAGGTTGCTGCGTTTGTGCGTGGCACGCCCGGTGTGCAAGTGATTGATGCGCTCAAACCCGAGCCTGAAGATTTTGAAATCGAACATCCGCGAATCAGTGGATTTTTTGGTACTGGACTTGATTTGCTTTTGCGTGCGCGCGGCATTCATACCGTTGCAGTTGCTGGCACTGCAACTAATGTGGCTGTTGACACAACCGTGCGAGATTCATTACAACTCGGTTACGAAACAATCTTGATTGAAGAT
This sequence comes from Betaproteobacteria bacterium, assembly GCA_009921265.1. Lineage (GTDB taxonomy): Bacteria > Pseudomonadota > Gammaproteobacteria > Burkholderiales > Burkholderiaceae_C > Limnohabitans. Next base: position 39,001 of record RFYV01000007.1, read on the forward strand.
TGTTGCTGTTCATCCGACCCCTCATTTCATGAGGCTGCAATGAAAACACTGCGCGTGTTATCGTCTTGGGTTGCAACAACAGAAGAATTTTTGGCGCGGATTACACTTCCATCTAAATCCTGAGAAAATTCATCTGACTTCTAATTGTTAAAGGACTTCGCCTTGAAATATGCTTTCCAAAATATAGCGGTAGTTGGCGCAGGCGCAGTCGGCAGTTTTTTTGGTGGCATGCTCGCGCGTGCAGGTCATTCGGTTACCCTCATCGGTCGAGCTACTCACGTCGAGGCCATCAATCGTCATGGATTGCAAATCGATATGGCGGGCTCCACTGCTACTGAATCGATTCAAACAAAAGCAAGCACCGATTTATCTGCCATTCAAAACGCCGACCTGATTTTGTTTTGCGTCAAGTCTCCCGACAGTCAATCCGTTGCCAAGCAAATGGCCCCGTATCTTGCGCCCAGCACAGTGGTGATGAGTTTGCAAAATGGTGTCGACAATGTCGACGCCATTGCAAAAGAAATCAAGCAAGCAGTCATTCCTGCGGTGGTTTATGTGGCCACTGAAATTGCTGCACCGGGTCTTGTGAAGCATCACGGTCGTGGCGACTTGGTGATTGGCGCGATGAATCCCTCGCGATTGAATAACGCCAATCAAACGCTTCAAAATATAGTTGAATTGTTTGCACACGCACAAGTGACCGTTAAAATTTCTGACAACGTGATGGTCGATTTGTGGTCTAAATTGATGGTCAATTGCGCCTTCAATGCCATATCAGGATTGGCACAACTTCCCTATGGAAAATTGTCGGTTTTGGAATCGGTTCAACAAACACAAGCGGCCGTAGTGAATGAAGTGATTGCAGTTGCAAAAATAGATGGCGTTACCATGTCTGCACAAAGTGCGATGCAAACTATTGCACAAATTGCAAAGGCAATGGCAACACAAAAATCATCCACTGCGCAAGACATGGCACGACACAAACTCAGTGAGATCGATCACCTCAATGGTTACATCGTTCGACGAGGACTTGAATTGCGCATTCCAACTCCTGTGAATCAAACCTTGCATGCATTAGTTAAGTTGGTTGAATCAACCTACCCTTCCCATGCCTAGTCAACAAGTGCCCACAGAATTTGTAAGGGCCTTGCAAGAACTTGATCTCTCATCATCGGATATTTTGTACGGCACGCCCTTAACGGGTGGCGTGTCATCCGATATTTGGCGTATCGAAACAGAAAAAGGCATGATTTGTGCCAAGCGTGCATTAGCTAAACTGCGAGTGGCCGCCGATTGGCAAGCACCTGTGGAGCGCAATCAATACGAAGCACTGTGGTTACAAGTGGCTAACAAAGCCAGCGCAAATTGTGCGCCACAACTTTTAGGGCAACATCCAGAGTTTGGTGTTCTTATAATGAATTACATGCCGCCCTCAGATTTTCATTTGTGGAAAAAAATGCTTCACGATGGTATTGCTGCTGTCGCAACAGCGCAATCGGTTGGAATTGTTTTATCGCGAATCCACAGTTATGCGGCAAAGCAAGCAAACTTAGCCGAACAATTTCCAACGGACGATATTTTTTATCAAATCAGACTCGAGCCTTATTTAGTAGCTACAGCATCGAAGCACCCTGATTTAGCACCTGTGTTACAAGCCTTGGTTTTGCAAACGCAAAGCAATGTAAAAACCTTGGTACACGGAGATGTAAGTCCTAAAAACATATTGATAGGCAAACAAGGTCCTGTTTTGTTGGACGCCGAATGCGCCACATGGAGCGATCCTGCATTCGACTTGGCGTTTTGTCTCAACCATTTATTGCTCAAATGTTTATGGACACCCGCATCCACATCTGATTTTTTAAAATGCTTTGGTGTTTTATCTAACACCTATTTGCAAGCCGTTGATTGGGAATCCAAAGAAGCACTCGAAAAAAGAACTGCGCATTTGTTGCCTGGTTTATTTTTGGCTCGTGTTGACGGCAAGTCGCCCGTTGAATACATCACTGACGATCATCAACGCGAACAAGTCAGACGCGTTGGGCGCGCTTTGCTATTAAACCCCGTCGATCAATTGAAACAAATAGCCCTTGCATGGGCCAAGGAGTTAGCCACATGACTTCATTTGCTATTCAATCCATTGTAGGTCGACGTGTGTGGGACAGTCGAGGTCGTCCAACCGTAGAAGCCGAAGTCACTCTCAGTGATGGATCGATGGGGCGTGCGATTGCACCTGCAGGTGCATCCAAAGGTAAGCGAGAAGCGTTGGAGTTGCGCGATGGTGGCGCTTCTTTTGGTGGACTCGATGTCTTAAAAGCAGTGAGTCATATCAATAGTGAAATTGCACGCACACTCATTGGCGCACATGCAGACAATCAATCAAACATCGATCAACGATTGATTGAACTAGATGGCACACACAACAAATCACGATTAGGTGCCAATGCAACCTTGGCTGTATCGATGGCAACTGCTTATGCGATGGCCTCCTGTTGTAATATGCCGCTTTATCGTTATTTATCGCCAGACTCAGTAGGTCGCATACCCATGCCACAAATTCAAATTTTTGGTGGCGGTGCGCATGCGGGCAAACGCGTTGATATTCAAGATTTTATGATCGTGTGTCCTGGTGCAAAAACTTTTGCACAAGCGCTTGAATGGACCGCCGAGGTTTATCGACATGCGGGTTTACTCATGACACAACGCGGATCTCTTTTTGGTGTTGCAGATGAAGGCGGTTGGTGGCCAGACTTCACTAGCAACGAGCAAGCTTTGCAAATGCTTGTGAAATCCATTGAAAGCGCAGGCTTTATTCCTGGCCAGCAAGTAGCAATAGCTTTGGATATCGCGGCATCTGAATTTGGACAAAACGGCATATATCGACTTGGCCTTGAATCGCGACAACTCGATTCGGATGGTTTGATTGAGATGTTGGTTGGTTGGATTAACAAATACCCTATCGTGTCCATTGAAGATCCATTGGCTGAAGATGACCCGCAAGGCTTTGCGCGTTTTACCAAAGCCATGGGCCATCGCTTGCAAATTGTGGGCGATGATTTTTTGGTATCAGATGCAAAATTAATTCGCGAAGCCGCAAAGCTGGGGGCGGCAAATTCCGTATTGCTCAAGCCCAATCAGAGGGGTACATTAACCGAGACGCTTGAGGCTTGGACAACGGCCAAAGAACTGGGCTATGCGGCGATTGTGTCTGCGCGTTCGGGTGAGACCGAAGACACCACCATCGTCGATTTAGCCATTGGTTGGAATGTAGGACAACTCAAAGTGGGCTCGTTTGCCAGAAGTGAGCGTATGGCCAAATGGAACCACGCTCTGCGTATCGAAGAGCATTTGGGCCTGCATGCAGGTTTTGCAGGTGGTGCGGTGTTCAATCGGTGACTGCCCTTTGTTGACATTTGGCTTATAGTGGGGACGTTGATAAAAAAAAGACAAGATAAGGAATAAAAATGAAACAATATTTCAAGTGGATTTATCTATTGTTAATTGCCCTGCTGTTTACAAACGCAGCGCACGCCAAATACCCCGAAAAAACCATCAAAATTATTGTGCCATTTACTGCAGGTGGTGCAACTGACATTGCGGGTCGCCTTTTGGCAGAAGAGCTTTCAAAAGCTTTAAATAATCCAGTGGTTGTTGAAAATCGCGAAGGTGCAGCAGGTGTGATTGGCGTGCAAGCCACCACCAAAGCCGCGCCTGATGGTTATACATTGCTAATTGCAGGCAATACCTTGATGACCTCGCATAAAACACTCTACAAAAATTTACCCTACGATTCCTTGCGCGATTTAGAAACGGTGTCACGCATTTCTGCAGGTTCTCACATCATTGTTGTCAAAGCCAATTCCAACATCAAAGACATGAAGGATCTTTTAAGATTAGCCAGCGCAAAGCCCGGCGGCATGACTTATGGATCGGGTGGAAGTGGAACAAGTGTTCACTTGGCCGCAGAAATGTTTCAAGTTCAAGCGGGCATCAAACTTTTGCACGTCCCCTACCGTGGCACATCTCTCGCGGTGAATGGATTGATGAGCGGCGACACCGATTTGATGTTTGACACAACGCCTTCATCGTTTCCGAAAATTAAATCGGGACAATTCAGATCGCTAGGTATTACGTCTCTCAATCGCTCGCCTGATTTACCCGATGTTCCATCGGTTGCCGAACAAGGCTTGCCCAATTATGAAGTTTTATTTTGGCTCGGCTTGTATGCACCCAAAGGAACGCCCGCAGATGTACTTCAATTATTAGAGTCATCGATTCAAAAAATATTGGCACAAGACAATGTGAAGAAAAAATTAGCCGATTTAGGCATGTCGTCGTTTTTTGCTTCGCGCGCGGATCTCACCAAACAAATTACCAAAGAAACCGCAGAATGGGCTGATGTGATCAAAAAAGCCGGCGTGGTACTTGAGTAAAAAAAATTTTAAACTAATCAACTGGAGAACACCCAATGTCATTAAATAAAATTGGATTGCGAATTAACACGGATTTTCAACGCGTCGAAAAAAAATGGATTGAGCGCGCTAGAAAAATTCAAATTTCAATCGTTGGAGATGTGTGTTACCGCCTCAAAGGTTTTCACGCAGGATTTAATCAATACGGCAAAAAGAAAAAATTTGCAGGCCCTGCCCTCACAGTGATGGTACGCCCTGGTGACAACTTGATGCTTCACAAAGCCATCGACATCGCTCAACCGGGTGACGTGATTGTGATCGACGCAGGCGGAGCACTCAATACTGCAATCTTTGGCGCCATGATGAGTAATCACGCATTAAAGCGTGGTGTCGAAGCCATGGTCATCAATGGAGCGATTCGTGATGCTGAAGAAATTTCACATTTAGACATGGGCGTTGTTGCATTAGGTGCAACGCCTAATGGTCCATTCAAAACAGGACCTGGGGAAATCGGATACCCCATTACTTGTGGTGGCGTCGTGATTCATCCGGGCGATTTAATTTTGGGTGACTGGGACGGCGTACAAACCGTTGATTTAAGCGAAGTGCCTCGCGTAATTGAAGAGGCTGAAGCCATTGCAATAAAAGAACAAGAATGGGAAAAACAAATTCAAAATGGCACATGGGATAGAAAATGGGTGGACGAGTTTATTAATAAACTTTTGTAATTGAAGGTTCATTATGAAATTCATTTTCAAGTATTGCGTTGGATTTTTATTCGTTTTTATTTCAACCGTGTATGCCCAACAAAAGCTCAAATGGGCTCACGTTTACGAAACCAGTGAACCGTTTCACACGGAAGCTGTTTGGGCTGCTGCTGAGATTAAAAAAAGAACGCAAGGCAAATACGACATTCAAGTGTTTCCCGCTTCCTCGTTAGGCAAAGAAACTGATATCAATCAAGGTCTCGTATTAGGTACTATCGATATTATTCTGACGGGAGCTGGCCGTATAGGCAGTGTCTACCCTCGTTTTAATATTGCGTTTTATCCCTACACATTTCGAGATGCTGAGCATCTGTTGATATTTGCAAAAAGCCCTTTATTCAAAGAACTCATTACCGAATTTCGAGAAAAAACAGGCATTCAAATGACAGCTTTTGCGTACTATGGAATTCGTCATACAACGGCTAACAAAGCGTTTAATAACTGCAGTGACATCAAGGGGCTCAAAATTCGTGTTCCTGATATACCCAGTTATACAGCGTTGTGGCAAGCCTGCGGCGCCAATCCCACACCGATTGCATTTGCAGAAGTTTATTTGGCACTACAAAACGGTACGGTTGATGCTCAAGAAAATCCCTTACCTAGTATTGAAGCCAAAAAATTTGATGAAGTTCAAAAAGCAATCATGCTCACTGGACATTTGGTTGACAGTCAGGCCACATTGGTGGGCCCTCATCTCTGGAATAAACTCAACGCAAGCGAGAAACAAATATTCTTTGATGTAATGCAAGAAGCAGCCATAAAAGCTACTTATATAACCTTGAAACGCGAGTCTGAACTTGTTGAAGCGTTCAAGAAAAAATCAATTATTGTTAAGGATGTTGATAAAAATAGCTTCAAGGAAGCGCTGTTAAAAAACAAGCCCTTAGAGAGTATGGGCTTGAATAAAAACGACTACGCTAGAATTCAAACTGCCAAATAGTTTTTTTACGAATGTAGATTAAGTTTGCAGTGCAATACCCGTATTCACCAATTCTTGAATATCGTGAGCACTGTAACCATACTCTTTTAATACCTCAAAGGTGTGTTGTCCTAAAACTGGCGCGCCTTTGTTACTTGCAGGTGAGGCCCCCGAAAACTTGATGGGGCAACCAATCGCTTTGATTTGACCTGCGATCAAGTGATCCACATCCATCACCATTTGTCGATGAAGTACTTGCGGGTTTTGTTGCATTTGAAGCACATTGAGTACGGGGCCCGATGGCACACCCGCCTGATCCAATAACGTCATCCATTCTTCAGTTGTTTTTAAAATAAATTTTGTTGAAAGATTTTCAATTAAATCTGCAAGGTGTGCCATGCGAGATGCATTATCAATAAATCTTGGATCTTTTAATAACGCATCGTCTTTGAGAACATCCAACAACCTCAGCCACAAAGCCTGTGTTGAGCATCCAATGGTGACCCAACCATCTTTTGTTTGAAGTGCTTGATAAGGCGCAGCCAAATGATGAGCTGATCCCATAGGTACAGAAAATTTTTCAGTTGCAAAAGAAATAGCGCTTGCCCAATAGGTATGAATGATGGAGGCTTCTAACAAAGAAGTATCGACATAATCACCCTTGCCTGTTTTAAGTTGTTTGATGTAGGCCGCTAATATGCCATTGGCAGCCAATATACCTGCGGTGATATCGGCAACAGGAACACCCGCTTTGACGGGGGGACGACCAAAGCCCTCACCAGTCACACTCATCAAACCCGACATCGCCTGTGCAATCAAATCCAATCCTGCGCGATTGGCATAGGGGCCCGTATTACCAAAACCAGTGATCTGACAATAAATAAGTTTAGGGTTGTGTTCTTTTAAATGATTCCATCCCAATCCTAATTTATCCATCGTGCCGGGGCGAAAATTTTCAAGAACGACATCGGCTTGTGAAAGTATTTTTAAAAGAACAGCCTTGCCTTGCGTACTTTTGATATCCAATGCCACACCACGCTTACCGCGATTCAAAATCATGAACGATGCAGGCTCTCCATTGATCGAGGGTGGAATCAATTTTCGAGTGTCATCGCCACCTTTGGGCTTTTCAAGCTTGATGACATCGGCCCCCATATCTGATAATAGGAGTCCTGCAGTAGGCCCCGCCATCATATGAGCAAGTTCAACAACCTTCATTCCCTCTAATGGTTTCATCATCAAATGCCTTTAAAAATGGGTTGCTTTTTTTGATCAAAAGCGTCTACACCGATGCGGTAGTCTTCAGTTGCAAAGCACGCATTGGCTTCGTCAATTTCTCCATCGCTCAATGGTGTGGGATCTAACAATCGGTGTATAAATTTTTTGTGCCATCTTGCAACGAGCGGCGCACCTTTAACGATGTTTTCTGCGATTTGATTGACTTCGATCTCAACGTTTTCATCTGCTGTGAGATGCGTTATCAAACCTTTTGCAAGCGCTTGATCGGCTTTGTAAATTTTGCCTTCGAATAAAACTTCTTTTAAAAATGCGGGACCACATTTACGCACGACGCCACGCATTTCTGCATGCGCCATCACCAAACCCAATCGATTAACAGGCACTCCAAATTTGGAGGATTGACCCGCAACTTGGTAATCGCACAGAGAAGCAACCGCAAGTCCGCCACCGACGCAAATGCCATTAATTTTTGCAATCATTGGAACATGACAATACTCCAACGCGTAGAGAGCATTAGAGACGACTTTTCCATACACACGCGCTTGCTCAACATTCGATCGCTTTGATTTAAATTCGGTAATGTCTGAACCCGCTGCAAAAGACTGCTTATCTGCGCCACTGAGAATGATGCAACGAACGCCAGAATCTGCTCTTCCTAATTGATTCATCAATTGCGTGAGTTGATGCCACATCGGAACACTGAAACTATTTAGTTTTCCAGGATTGCTGATTTGGATTAACGCGATCTGAGGTGAGAGACGTTGCTCTGTGACGGAACCTGTCGATGTATCGTTCATAGGAAAACTGGCTTTCAATTTTAAAAAAAATAAATGAAACTTAACCCGCCATGATCATTGCTCTTGTTTCTTGTGGCGTAGCAACTTCGCGCCCCATCTGACGCGAAAACGTCGCAAATGCATCGGCCAGGTGACCATTATCGGGACTACCCATTTCAGGATAACCATAGTCGCCCAAACCTGGAGATAAATGTCCGCCGAGTTGAATGGCCATCGCTGCAGCGCTCATGAGGTTGCCTTCTTTTGCGCAAACAAACCATTCAATCTTTTTATCCAAGGGCATGTGCTCATACATGGACAACATGCCTTGCGGTGTATTGGGATGACCACCCAAAATTCCACCATCGCATAAAACAATTTGTAATGTTGCAGGAACGGCGAGCACACCACAATCGATGAGTGCATCCGCCGTTCGTAAAAAAGGAATTGTCCAACATGAAATAGAAGGTTGAACACCCCATAACTGCATTTTATTAATCAGGTGAATGCACGTATCAACTGAATTGACATATGCACGGTGCGTTGATTTGAATTCTTTTTTGACATAGTCGTAGGCGTCAACGTTGGTGCTACCCGTATCAACCGCCGCAAAATCAGGTTTTGTTTTTGCAGACTTGGCCATAAATTCAATATGAGCAAGACGTTTGTCATCACCTGCAACATTGACCTGCCCCAGCGTGACATCAATGAGGATATCGCACTTTTCTCGGATCTTTGCTGCGCATTCAGCGTAAACCTCAGGCGAAAAACAAGCGGCACCGTCATTTTCTCTGGCATGAAAATGAACAATGGATGCACCTGCTTTTCTAGATTCGAAAGCGGCTTGCGCGATTTCGTCTGGTGTGTAAGGAATATTGGCGTTGGCGCTTTTGAGTTTGTACTCATTAAGCCGCATTTCTAAAATCAACTTTTTCATAAGCTTTTTTTATTCGGCTTTGATATTGGCCACGCGTGCTAAATTTTTTGCTTTGGCTAAATCATTTTTAATGAAGTCGCCAAAATCTTTAGCACTTTTACCTATGGGCTCAATGCCATTGCTCAACATCCTTTCTCGAACATCTGGCATTGCCAAAATTTTTGCAATATCTTCGTTGTATTGATTGACGATCGCAGATGGGGTTCCTGCCGCAGCAAAAACACCCCACCACAAATCGTATTCATAACCAGCAACGCCACCTTCTGCAATCGTAGGAAGTTCTGGTGCAAGGGGGGAGCGTTTTGCACTAGTGATTCCTAAAACTCTGAGCTTGCCTGACTTTACAAACGGCAATGCAGAACTCATTGAACCAAACACAATCGGCACCTGACCTGCGACGGCATCTGCCATTGCAGGGCCTGCACCTTTGTATGCGATATGAACAATATCAATGCCCGTTAAATGTTTAAGCAACTCACCTTGAATATGTCCAGGGTTGCCAATTCCACCACTGCCATAACTGTAGGTATTCGGTTTTACTTTGGCCATAGCAATGAGTTCTTGAACCGAATTGACTTTGACCGATGGATGTACAGCCAAAACACTGGGACCTTGGCCCACTTGAATGATGGGCACAAAATCTTTTTCGGGATCGTAGGGAACCTTGGCATAGATGACAGGATTCACATTGTGATTATTGGCAGTGATGAGCAAGGTATTGCCGTCGGGTGCTGAACGAGCAACAAATTCACTGGCCACGTTACCTCCAGCACCTGCTCTGTTTTCAACAACGTAAGTACGGCCAGTCATAACGCCCAACTTTTCGGCGATCACACGACCAATCAAGTCAGCAGATCCACCAGGCGATGTAATGACTTGAATTTTGACGGGGCGCGTGTCTTTGTAGTTATTGACTTGAGCAAATGAAATAGTAGTACTAAATGATGCGATCGCAAAAATAAAAGAAAGGATTTTCATAGGATTGAATGGTGTTGAATTTTGATGGATAAATGTAGAAGTTATTTTAACCCAACGAGAATTTTAGAGTATTCATTCAAATTAAATTTTGAGGCCATCGAAGTTCACTTACATTCTTCACAAGACCACGTACAACTGTTAAAGTCCGATAGTAAATGAAAAAAATAATGTATGCCATCTCAGGAGACAACATGAACTCACTTCCATTTCAAAAACATTTTTTAGCAACACTATGCCTTGGTCTTGCTTTGCTATCGGGTTGTAGCAGTTTGGGCGACTTTGCATCCGCGCATCCGCCAACCAATGATCCAGTTACCTTGCGAGTCAATGTTTTTCGCGGTGCGAGCAATATTCCTGTTTATATGGCGCAAGAGGTTGGCGCATTCAGTCGTTATGGTATCACCACATCGATGCAATTCACGCCCAACTCCGATCAACAACGCGAAGGTCTTGCTTTGGGTCGATTTGATATTGCAATTGCAGCTGTTGACAATGCAGTTGCAATGGTTGAAGTTGCCAAACACGACGTGATTATTGTTGCTGGTGGCGATGGTGGTATGAATGAATTGTTGGTACGACAAGAAATCAATTCTCCTGCTGATTTGCGTAATCGAACATTTGTTGTCGACGCACCCAATACAGCCTATGCATTGATTGGACGCAAGATTTTTAAAAACGCAGGCCTTGTTGATGGCAAGGACTATCGCCTGAGTCCTCTAGGTGGCTCAGAGACTCGCACCAAGGCCTTTGACACGCCTGAAGGTACAGCCACGATGCTCAATCCACCTTGGAGTTTTATTGCAAAAGACCGTGGCGCAAAAAGCTTAGGTCGTACGATTGATCTTTATGGTCAATACCAAGCCAGTGGTGTATTTGTGATGCGCAAATGGGCGACAGCCAATCCTGGTGTCATCGAACGTTTTGTTGGCGCGTACATTGAAGGATGTCGCATTGCTCAAAACCCCGCTAACAAAGAAAAAACAATTGCGGTATTGCAACGCGAACTCAAACTTGATCGCCGCATCGCAGAACTCACCTATGCAGATTTAATGACACCAGGACACGGTCTTAACAAAGATTGCGCCTTCAATGCACTAGGCTTTCGCAATTTGCTATCACTGCGTGCTGAGATCGAAGGTCAATGGGGCGGTGTTGCGCCTGCAACAGATAAATTCATTGACTTGAGCTTTTATCAACGCGCAATCAAGCACGTTCCAAACTAATATTTAACTTAAAAAATGCAAGATATCATCATCAAAAATGCCCATGTGTATGACGGATTAGGCAATCCACCCATCCATGCCGATGTGGCAGTGTCACATGGCGTCATCACAGAGATAGGTTCGATCAACGCGTCTGCCAATCAAGTGATTGATGCAAAAGGTTTGTCTTTGATGCCAGGCATTGTCGATTTGCACACACACTTTGACGCGCAAATCACGTGGGACTCAACCTTGTCTCCATCTCCTGCATTGGGCGTAACCACTGCGGTGTTGGGTAATTGTGGATTTGGTATTGCACCCTGCCCTGCACTATTGCGTGAAATCATGCTTAAAAATTTATCCGTGGTTGAAGGCATGGATCTCAATTCCTTGCTCACTGGCGTCAATTGGGAGTTCGAGTCGTTTGCACAGTACATGGATCAATTGCGACGCATCAAGCCCTACATCAACACCGCCGTGTTTGCGGGTCATTCTGTGATTCGTACAGCAGTGATGGGTGAAGAAGGTTCAAAAAACGCTGAGCCCACACCGAAACAACTCAGTGACATGTGTCAACAAGTGCGCGAAGCCATGCAAGCCGGGGCCATTGGATTTGCATCTTCTTTTTCACCCAATCACAGTGGCTTTGGTGGTTTGCCCATGCCATCAACTATTGCACCTGAAGAAGAATTACGCGCACTCACCAATGTGCTGGGCGAAATGGGTCGAGGCGTTTTTATGATGGCCACTGGCTCGCGCGCCACACCCGATGTCATGGAATCCATTGCTGAGCAAACAAAACGGCCTGCGTATATCTCAACCGTTCTCACCATGTTCAATGAGGCGAATCCTGAACTTTGCAAAACTTATTACGAGCGTGCTAATCAAGCATTAGCCCGCGGAAACGAGCTGTATATCCTCACCAGCTGTCAACCCTTGTCTTTTGACTTCACATTGCTCGAACCTTATGTGTTGCTGAGTCATTCTGCATTTGACGCGGTAAGTGCAGCACAGCTGCATCAACTCAACGCAATTTATGCAGATCCCGAATTTAGACGCGCATTTCGCGCTAATTTAGCGAAACCCAAATCGGGTATTTTATTTTTAGGAAATTGGCGACACATTGAAGTTGGACAAACAAGCTTGCCACAAAACCAATCGCTTGAAGGTCTCACCATTGAAGCATTGGCCAAAAGCAAAGGTCAAGACCCTGTTGATGCGTTTTTTGATTTGGCATTATCTGAAAATTTACAAACCCATTTTGTGGGTAAATTTTTTCAAAACAAAGATGAAGGTGTTGCACCTCTTTTAAAAGATTCTGCAAGCGTTGTTACTTTATCTGACGCAGGTGCGCATTTGGGTTATATGTGTGACGCTGGATTTGGTCTGCACTTTTTGGCCCACTGGGTACGTGAAACAGGCCACTTCAATTTAAGCGAAGGTATTCGCAGACTCACCAGCGATCCAGCCCAGCGATTTCGCATTCCCAATCGCGGCAAGTTGCAGGTAGGCGCGCCCGCCGATCTTTTATTGTTCGACCCTGAAAAAGTGGGCATGTCCAAGCCCCTGCCACGCGCCGACTTACCAGGAGGGGCTACTAGAATGATTCGACAGCCTAAAGGTGTACATGGCGTATGGGTGAATGGTGTGATGGTTCATGATGGAAAAAATTATGCGACACTGCAAGAAGGTCCAGGCACAGTGATCGATCAATTCGATGTTTGAAGGAATTATTTATGTTTTTCTTTTCTTCTGATTCAACCAAGCGTTTTTATTTTGTATTAACTTGGATCACTTTATTTTGTTTAGCCGCTTTGACGCACACAATGTCAATGGCGCAGTCATGGCCCAACAAACCCATTCGCATGGTGATTGCGTTTCCTCCAGGCGGCCCCACCGATCAAGTGTCACGCGTTCTTGCACAACAATTAACTCAACAACTGGGCCAACCCGTTGTGGTGGACAACAAGCCAGGTGCAGGTGGCAACATTGCTGCAGAACTTGCTGCCAAAGCGCCTGCTGACGGCTACACATTGTTTTACAACACATCGGCCATCGTGATTGGCCCTGCTCTTTATGGCAAAGTTAATTACGACCCAATCAATGATTACGCACCCGTTGCACTCACTGCCAGTGTGCCTTTGGTGTTGGTCGTCAACACACAACAGCCTGTTAAAAATGTCAAAGAATTCATTGATCTTGCACGATCAAAACCAGGACAACTCAATTACAGCTCTTCTGGCACAGGAACCATCACTCATTTAGCAAGTGCTATGCTATCGAGTCAATTCAATTTACAAACACAACACGTGCCCTACAAAGGCAGCGCGCCTGGATTGATTGATTTGGCATCAGGTCAAACACAATTCATGATCGACACCATGAACACCATTCTTCCTTATGTGCGCGACGGACGTTTGCGTGCATTGGGTGTGGCCAGCTTAAAGCGCTCGGCTTTGTTACCAGATACCCCTACATTGGCAGAAACCATTCCTGGATTTGAAGCCGCTGCATGGCAAGGGATTGTAGTTCCTGCAGCGACTCCCGCTGATATCGTTCAACGATTAAACGCAGAGGTCAACAAGGCTTTACAAAATTCAGAAGTTAAGGCCAAGTTAGCCGCGCAAGGTGCAGATATTTTGGGTGGGACGTCTGCGGAGTACGCCGCTTACATTCGAAGTGAAATGCCACGTTGGTCCAAAGCAGTCAAAGATTCTGGTGCCAAAGCAGAATAAAAAATTTTAGGATAATTACGACATTGAATTCTTCAATCGATCTTCTTTTTAAAAATGCATGCATTGTTGACGGCACGCAATCTCCTCGATTCATTGGTGACATTGGTGTAACAGGCGATCGCATCACGCATCTGGAGCACGCACCACATTCACTCGATCGTGTTAATACCAATCGCACCATCGATTGCACGGGCCTAATTCTCTCTCCTGGTTTTATTGATGCACACACGCACGATGATCGATTGATGCTTTCCAACCCCGATATGTCGGCCAAAGTCAGTCAAGGCGTAACTACTGTGATTGCTGGTAACTGCGGTATTTCATTGGCACCCATGCCAAGGCTCATTCCTGATCCCGTGACCCCTCCACTCAATCTTTTAGATGAACAAGGTGATTGGTTTCGATTCACAACATTTAAATCGTACATTGATCAACTCAAATCAAATCCACCCGCAACCAATTGTGCTTTGCTAGTGGGTCACACCACCTTGCGCGTTGCAACGATGGATGATTTGGACCTTGCGGCTAATGAATCGCAAATATCTCAGATGCGCGAAATGGTACGTGAGGCCCTAGATGCGGGAGCTATCGGTGTATCAACAGGACTTTTTTATGAACCGGCAATTGCTTCGCCTACTGAGGAAGTGATTTCTGTGTGCCAACCCCTTCACGAGTTTGGTGGCGTGTACTGCACGCATATGCGAGACGAAGCCGATGGTTTACTCGACTCTTTAGAAGAAACATTTCGTGTGGGGCGTGAAGTAGGCGCGCCTGTGGTGATCTCTCATCTCAAAGCAGTGGGCAAACAAAATCACGGTCGCTCGGTTGAAGCCTTAGCATCGATTGAAAAAAATATGAAATTTCAATCTATCTGTATGGATTGCTACCCTTACACCGCAGGCTCCACAATTTTGGCGGGCAATCGACTGGCAACATCATCGCGCGTGATTGTGAGTTGGTCCAAAAAATTACCTCAATATGCAGGACAAGATTTGAGCGCGATTGCACAGCAACTCGGCGTAACTCAAGAAGAAGCCATTGATCAACTCAATCCTGCAGGCGGAATTTACTTTCGCATGGACGAGAACGACGTGCAACGCATTCTTCAAAACGAACATGTGATGATCGGCTCTGATGGATTGCCACACGATGACTCGCCTCATCCACGTCTGTGGGGCAGTTTTCCTCGCGTACTCGGTCACTATTGCAGAGAACTCAATTTATTTTCTTTAGAAACAGCCGTTTATAAGATGACGGGTTTGAGTGCTAAAAATTTTGGTCTTCCAAACAGAGGAACAGTTCAAATTGGCTCTTTTGCAGATTTGGTTTTGTTTGATGCGCAAACCATTGACGCCGCATCTAGTTATGAATCTCCCATCCAAGCTGCGCATGGTATTCACTCGGTTTTTGTCAATGGTCAGACCGTTTGGGAAGACGGAAAATCCTCAGGCGCACGCCCCGGACAGGTACTTCAAAGAAAAACATAAAATCAACCCACTGACCTCCAATCAGCAAGGAGACAAAAATGGCTCAATCGCCACAAACTGCCCCTATTCAAACTGTCAAAGACGCTTGGTGGGAACCCAAAATCGACCGCGCCACACTCAAGGGCTTAATGAAGCGATCCAACGGCCCAGGATTCTTTTTTCTTGCGATTTGGTTTTCTCTTTTATTCGTCATGGGTTTGGCCATTCATTTCACGCAAGGCAGTTGGCTTGTGGTTCCCTCTATTCTTTGTTATGGAATTGTTTTGGGCTTTGCGTATGCCCCATCACACGAATGCGCACACGGCACCGCATTTCGCACGCGTTGGCTCAACGAAGCTGTTTTTTGGTTGAGTTCTTTTATTTGGGTAGAGTCACCCACGCATCGACGCTTTGCACACTCACACCATCACACCTACACATGGCATTGGAAAGTAGATGCACAAATGGGTTACACCAATCCAGTGAAACTCATAACATGGTTTGGAGACATTATTGGTTTGGTTGAATTTTGGCCCCGCGCCAAATTAACAGTTCGTCATGCCAGCGGTCGTGTTTTGGACCGCGAACGCGTCTACCTTCCCGACAATCAAATCCCCATCATGGTTCGTGAAGCGCGCATTTTGCTTGCAGGATATTTATTACTCATTACATGGGCCATTGTGGGTCAAACTTGGGCTCCCTTTCTTTATTTTTTCATTCCACGTTTTACAGGTGCAATCGGTGTCTATTCATTCATCACCACGCAACACATGGCTATGCAACAAGATGTCTACGATCATCGACTCTCTACACGATCGATGACCAACTCATGGCTGTCGCGAGTTTTGTATTGGAATATGAATTACCACATCGAGCATCACTTGTTTCCCACGATTCCGTTTCATGCCCTTCCCGCACTCAACGAAGTCATCAAAGATCAATTGCCCGAACCCAGTCCCAGTTTGTTGGGTGCGCATATCGAAATCGTTCAAACCATTTTGGCGCAACGTCGCGACCCCAGTACTCACGCTTATCATCCACTACCCCCAGGCACAGGGGGCGCAGCTCCCATGAACGTAACATCCTAAGGACTGAAACGATGTGGATCAAACTGTGTACAACGCCCGAAGTGCCCGATGAAGACGTGCTTGAAGTGACGTACAACAATCATGTTTATTGCGCATATCGCATCAGTGGCAAACACTATGTCACCGACGGTATTTGTACGCATCAAGTAGCGCGCCTCTCAGAAGGTTACGTCATTGATGACGTGATTGAATGCCCCATGCACAATGGGCGCTTTCATATTCCCACTGGGCGTGTGGACGGACCACCCGCTTGCGATCCTTTGCGCGTATATGCTCTCAAGGTCGAAGGCCAAGTCCTGATGATTGAAGTGAACAATACATAAGTTAATAAAAAAAGGAGACGCTACTTGTCGATTCGTTACAAACTGATTCGTGCACTCAACATCGTTTTTTGCTTATTTGCTTCAACGCTTGCTTTTTCGCAAGCCTATCCGAACAAACCCGTTCGCATCATTGTGCCCTTCGGAACAGGCGGTCCCGATTCATTAGCCCGTATCTTAGGCGCACAACTCGGAACACAAATGAATCAAGCCTTTGTAATCGATAACAAACCCGGTGCCAATGGTATTTTGGGAGCAGAAGCAGTTGCAAAATCTGCCCCCGACGGTTATACGTTGATGATCACTTCCTCTGGTTTTGCAGCTTCTGTGGGTATGTATAAAAAACTCCCCTACGACACCGAAAAAGACATCGCCCCTGTGACCAATCTGTTAGAAAATCCAGGTGTGTTTGTGGTGGTCAATCCCAACTTGGGCATCAAAACTTTACAAGAGCTGATCGATTTAGCACGCAAACCCAATAGCAAACTATCGTTTGGTTCTCCAGGCATTGGCAACAATTTGCATTTGTCAGGAGAATTTTTTAATACCAAAGCAAGCACATCGATTTTGCATATTCCCTACAAAGGAGCAGGCCCAGCCGTGGCGTCTCTTTTATCAGGTGAAACACAAGTGATGTTTTCCACACCTCCTGCAGTGATGGCACAAATAAAGGCAGGCAAATTGATGGCACTGGCCTATAGCGATGTCAAACGCCATCCCCAAATGATGGACGTACCAACGGCCAACGAAGCGGGTTTGCCCTCGTTTACGCATCATGGTGGATGGTTTGGCATGTTTGCCCCTGCTAACACACCACCCGATATACTGAATCGATTGCACCAAGAAGTTAAAGTCGCATTTGCAAATCCACAATTTCGTGAGCGCCTGTCTGCTCTAGGCGCCGATCCTGTGGGCAACACACCTGCAGAATTTAGAACTTTTGTGAGTTCAGAAATCAAACGCTATTCAGAAATGATTCGATTGGCAAAAATTCAACCTGAATAATTTGTAAGTTTGTGAAAGCAATAAGGAGTTCATTATGATTTCAATTCGTCGATCGATTCAAATTTCTCTTTTTCTTATTTCAAGCTTGTTTGTTGTCAATAGTTTTACACAAACAACATACCCCAATAAACCCGTTAAATTAATTGTCCCCTTTCCACCTGGACAAGCCACTGACATTGTGGCCCGATTGGTGGCCGAAGGTCTCACCAAAATGTGGGGACAACAAGTGGTGGTTGATAACCGTGGCAATATGATTCCTGGCATGATGGCAGGACGCGACTCACCCGCCGATGGCTACACCATTACTTTTGGTACCAGTGGCACGATTGGCGTCAATCCCAGTCTTTACCCCAAACTCCCCTACGATCCACCCAAAGACTTCATCATGGTCAACGGAGTGTTCATCGTTCCATTGATGATTGTTGCGCATCCTTCCGTACCTTATAACAATATCAAAGACTTGATTGATGCCGCCAAAAAAGAACCTGGAAAACTCAATATCGGATACGCAGGAACAGGTACATCACAACACTTAACGGGTGAGCTTTTTAAAACGCGCGCAGCCATTGATGTAGTCGGTATCAATTACAAAGGCAGTGGTCCAGCGATGACCGATTTATTGGGTGGACAAATCACATTACTCGTTGACAGTCTTGCGTCTGCATTGCCACATATCAAGTCTGGAAAAATTAAAGCATTGGCAATGACAAGCGCACAACGCGTTCCTCAATTGCCTGATTTACCGACAGTTGCTGAAGCAGGCTACCCTGCATTTGATGGCAGTGGCTGGGGTGGTTTTTTAGTTCCAAAAGGAACGCCCGCTGATATCGTTGACAAAATCAGTGCCGATGTGCGTCAACTGCTCAATGATCCAGCGATGCGTCAAAAAATTATTGATCGCGGCGCCGTACCTGATACACGCGGATCCAAAGAATGGACTGAGTTCATCAATGCTGAAATCGTTAAGTGGGGCGAAGTGATTCGCAGAGCCAACCTCAAAGGTGAGTGAGAAATTGCATGACGCTCAAAAATTTAACAACTCTTGCACTTGGATTTTTTTTGAGCATTCATGCACCCATCATGAATGCTCAAAGCCCTTATCCCAAGGTTAAGTTAAGCGATGTGCCCGAACCTTTGGTTTATTTGTATCGAAAAGAAGAACCCAACTTTACCGATCAAAGTCATTGTGCAGCCGCATGGGACAGCACCACCGACGGCGAAAAAATGGCGTTCAAGTGTTCAGTTTTTATTAAGATGTCAGCCGAGGGCGAGCGTCGAGCCATGAACTACTGCGAAGAAATTCGCAAAGAAAAAAAGATATCTGCTGCTTGTCGATTGATTGTCAATCGCTAAAAAATTTTTACGTTATTCGCTGTTGCTGAAGTATTTTTCTTGCTTTTTCGGCCACAGGATAATCTAACATTTCACCATCAAGTTGAACTGCTGCAAGCCCTGCTTTTTCCGCCTCAGTAAAAGCTTTTAATACGCGATGTGCCCAAGAAATATCGGTTTCACTTGGGCTAAAAACAGAATTAACCGTTTGAATTTGACTGGGATGAATACATGCCTTGGCGATGTAACCCAATGCACGCGCACGCTCAGTAGTTTTACGCAAACCGTCCAGATTTGTAATTTCCGTATAAGCCGTGTCTGCAGGTGCAATCAAATTTGCTGCACGTGAAGCGCAAGCAATTGCAAATCTGGCTTGTGAAGTAGCACCCGCATCATCATCGAGCGAAATTGCTAAATCAGCGGCCAAATCAACGGCACCAAACATCAAACGACGCAAGCGTGGATTGGAGGCTGCAATGTCATTGACATGAATAAGACCCTTGGCTGTTTCCACAATCGCCATAATTTCAATCGCACCATGCGAAAGAGATAGTTGCCTCTCCAGGCTGGACATCACCCAATCAACTGCACGCACTTGCTCGGCACTTTCAACTTTGGGCAAGATGATGCCGTTCACACCAATGCGAGTAATTGCCAATAAATCTTCGTATCCATACAGTGTGTCCATGGCGTTGACGCGAATCCAAGTGGGCTTGGACCGCTTCACATTTAATATGGCATCCAATGCTGTTCGTGCATTGCCCTTTTCAGACAACGCCACAGAATCCTCTAGATCCACGATCACTGCATCGGCATCCGAGGCATAAGCCTTGTCGATCTTGCGATCGCTGGTGGCGGGTACAAATAAAAATGATCGTGGGTGCATAAGATTCTTTGATAAAGGTTTAAACCATCACTTGGTGTTTTTAATGCTGGTAATTAAATCAGCAAATTTTTCACCATACTGCTTGTAAACAGGCTCAAGCTTTTTTTGGAAATCGGCTGTATCAATTTCTGTTGTGATTTGCATACCATTTTTGCGAATCTCATCCAAACCAGATTTTTCAACTTGGTCGATGTATTGGCGATTAGTGGTGCGACCGTTGATTGCAGCTTTGCGCACGATGTCTTGATCTGAAGGACTGAGTTTAGTAAAGAAAGCGCCTGACATGGTGAATGCAATCGGAGTAAAAACGTGACGTGAAAGTGTCATGTATTTTTGTGTTTGCCACAACTTGGTCGACACAATAATGGAAATTGGATTTTCTTGTCCATCAATGGTTCCTTGTTGCAATGCGGTCATCACTTCGGTCCAAGCCATGGGCGTGGGTTGCGCACCCAAGGCACGAAAAGCGGCTAAATGAACAGGATTTTCCATCGTACGAATTTTTAAACCACGCAAATCATCAGCGCTCTTAATCGCCTTTTTGTTATCGGTGATATGTCTAAAACCAATTTCACCAAAGGTGAGTCCGACTAAATTTTTCTGATTGAATTTGTTCAATAAATCTTTGCCGATTTGTCCATCTAAGGTGTTGCGTGCGTGCGCAGAGTCTCTAAATAAAAATGGAATATCCATCACCATCATTTCAGGAACAAAGTTTCCAATAATTGCTGTTCCTGTGATGGACATTTGGAGTGTGCCCAATTGCAAACTCTCCACCATTTCTCGCTCGCCGCCCAATGAGCCACCAGGAAAATGCTGAACCTTGAAGCGACCCGGCGCCAAACGATTGAGCTCTTCTTCAAAGCCTTTGGCACCCGCACCGTGTGGGCCCACCAAAGGTGTGGGGTAACCAATGCCGATCAATATCGGATCGGCTGCTTGCACAGACCCAGCGATCAGTGCGCCCGTTGCGACCAAGGTCACTGACAATTGTTTCATCCATTTTTTCATTTGATGTCTCCTGTTTAAAAATTAAATAATTCCACTCGAATGCAGTTCTTCGATGGCCTTGTTATCAAGACCCAGACCACTGTAAATTTCTTGATTGTGCTCGCCCAGTTGAGGTGCTGGCATTCGCATCACCCCTGGTGTGCCCGACAAACGCGGAACAATGTTGTGCATGGGCAATTGACCCATATCTGGATCAGGCAAATTCAAAAGCACTTCGCGCTCATCGATGTATTGATTGGACGCCAAATCACTGGCATCAAATACGGGACCAATCGTCACACCCGCCTCATCACACATCTTGAGCATGTCTGCTTGCGTGTGTTTAACAATGAATTGCGCAACGATTGCGTCTATCTGATCGTTGTTATTGACGCGATCTGTATTGGTTTTAAATCGTGAGTCTTCAATCAATTCGGGCTGCCCCATTAATCGAAATAATTTTTCAGCCATCGATTGCATCGATGCAGACAAGGCAACAAATTTTCCGTCCTTACACGCATACACGTTGCGAGGCGCCGTATTAGATGCGCGACTGCCATTGCGAAGTGTCGGCACACCATTTTGTTGCAAATTGGCCGCCTCAGGGCCCAAGATGGAATGAATCGATTCAAACAAAGACAAGTCAACAATCTGCCCCTTGCCTTGATTGATTTCTACATTGCGCAATGCAATCATCGCAGCTGACGCACCATAGATGCCGCTGATCATGTCAGCCAAGGCCAATGGCGGCAATACGGGCGGTCGATCAATAAAACCATTCATGGCGGCAAAGCCACTCGCAGCTTCCACCAAGGTGCCAAAACCTGGCTTGTGCGCAAACGGGCCTGTTTGCCCCCAACCAGACACACGCACGATCACCAATTTTGGATTTGCCTTGAACAAAACATCGGGGCCTATACCCATGGCCTCTAATTTGCCAGGAATAAAATTTTCAATCAGAATTTGACTTCCCCGCACCAACTGCAGCAAAAGTTCTTTTCCTTTAGGTTGACGAAAATCTAGGGTGATACTTTTTTTATTTCGCGCATACACCTTCCAATAAGTGGGTACGCCTCCCACCTTCCATGCTCTGAGATCGTCACCGCGACCTGGCGCCTCTAACTTAATCACCTCAGCACCAAAATCTGCAAGCACATGCGACACCACATTGCCTGCCACCAAGCGTGACATATCGAGAACTCGAACACCATGTAGGGGACCTTGCTTATTAGGGGTGTAGTTGATCGATGTAGTTGTCATAGGGTAAGGGTATAGGATATAACAGCCATTATCAATTCTTTTAACTCAGCAATTACCCGAAATTCTGTAACCTTGGAGACCCCCAATGAGGGGTAGTTTGCACGAACATACGACCACTCCATGACACACCCCTACCAATCCATGAATGCATCCCCTCCCTTCGCTCTCAAAAAATTAGATCAATGGATTCTTTCGGTTAATCGAAGTTTGATGATCACGCTACTTGGCGTGATGTCGGCGATTATTTTTGTGAGCGTGTCGATCCGTTATTTGTCCGACTATTCAATTCCGTGGGCCGAAGAGGTGTCGCGATACTTGATGGTGTGGTTAATGTTTTTAGGTATTGGGCCTGTGATGAGATTGGGTGGTCACATCGCCATTGATACCTTTCCAAAAACATTATCAGGAACCAGTGCAATTATTTTGCGAGGCATCATTGCGCTCATCATCGGCGCATTTTTTATGACACTGTTATGGGTGGGATGGTTGTACATGCAAAAAACCATTCATCAAAGCACGGCTGTTTTAGAAATTTCATTTGCATGGGTTAGCTCTTCAGTACCCATTGGATTTGCATTATCACTGTGGCATGGGGTTGCAGTTGCTGTGCCCTACGTCAAAAATGGCGCTTACGAAACTTCTGATGATCTCAATATTGACGAAGTAGGTGCAATATGACCACAGCTGTTTTATTTTTAAGTCTTTTGTTTTTTATGTTCATTGGTGTGCCAGTGGCTTTTTCAATTGGCGTTGCAACTCTTTGCGCCATGCTGGTTCAGGATTTACCTGTCATTGCACTTGCGCAAAAAATTCTCACAGGTGTGGATAGTTTTCCATTAATGGCCTTGCCATTTTTTCTTTTCGCAGCAGAACTCATGACAGGTGGTTCTTTATCGGATGTACTCTTGCGACTCGCATCTGTATTGGTTGGACACCGCAGAGGTGGATTGGGGTACACCAATATCTTGGGTTTAACTTTTTTCTCAGGGCTGAGTGGTTCTGCATTGGCCGATGCGGCAGGACCAGGTGCCGTACTCATTCGCATGATGCGACAGTCAGGCTATCCACCGAGTTATGCAGCAGCGCTGACAGCGACCACTGCAGTGGTGGGTCCAATTATTCCGCCATCCATCATCATGATTATTTATGCACTACAAGATCCCAGAGTTTCTGTGCTCGGACTTTTTTGGGCGGGTATCTTGCCGGGCTTGTTGATATCGGGTAGCTTATTGATTTACAACGGATGGGCGAGTTGGAGAAGAAATTTTCGTGCCGATGGTGAACCTGCTACCTTAGCCATTATTCTGAGCAGCACTTTCAAAGCATTGCCCGCATTGGGATTGCCCGTATTGATCATTGGTGGCATTCATTCTGGCGCATTCACCCCCACCGAAGCATCGGTGATGGCAGTGGCTTATTCGTTATTGGTGGGTCGATTTGTTTACGGCACATTAACAATGGCCATGGTTCCAAAGTTGCTCGCACGATCAGCCTACACCACCGCTTCTATTTTGTTGATTATTTCTGTGTCATCGGGATTTGCTTGGGTGCTTAATGTGGTGCAAATTCCTCAAGCACTTGCAATGTGGGTGGGAACATTAGAGTTAGGACCGATTGGATTTTTATTTGTCGTTAATATTTTGTTGTTATTGTTTGGAATTTTTATTGAACCATTGCCTGGTGTACTCATCTTGGTACCCATACTCGCGCCCATGGCATTTGCGTTAGGTATTGATCCCACACACTTTGCAATCGTCGTGATCGTCAACCTCACCTTGGGAATGATCACACCACCCGTTGGAAGCTTGTTATTTGTAACAGGTATGGTGGCCAAAGTATCCATGAGTGAACTCAACAAAGAACTTTGGCCTATGCTTGCAATTCAGATGGTCGTATTGGCCATCATTACAATGGTGCCCGCAATCAGTTTAATCTTGCCGCAATGGGTGGGAAGAATTTAAAAAAATAAAGATAAACGTCTCCGCTTTGCGTTAATGACCTTTAAATACAGGCGTTCGCTTCTCTGCAAATGCTTTGCGACCTTCCTTGTAATCTTCACTGGCAAAACACGACTCAACCATTTGATTTGCTAAATTTAAATTGCGATCAGCTGAGTGGCGCATTCTCACAAACTTGTTGCGAATACGCTTTAACAGTCACATCAAATTCTTCAACAGAAACCACTTGCTTCACCAACCCCATGTGATGCGCATCATCTGCACCAAAAATTCGCGCGCTAAAAAATAAATCAGAGGTATTAGCCACACCGAGCACTTCGATGAAACGTTGAACGCCTTCATAGCCATAACCCAAACCGAGTCGACCCGCTGGCATGCGAAAACGCGCATCGCTGGCACAAATCCTCACATCGCAATTGAGTGCAAGACCCAATCCACCACCCATACAAATACCACGCACCTTGGCCAATGTGGGTTTGGGGCAATCGAGCACACTGTTGTACGCTGCTTCTGTCACTCTGTTGTAGGCCTCGGCTGCGTCCCCACCATTTCGTTGTTGGTCAAACTGTGAAATATCAGCGCCTGATACAAAAGCTTTATCACCCGCACCTGCGAGCACAATTAAACGAATATCTGAATCATCCACAAACGATTGAATCGCCGATGGCAAGGCCTGCCACATATTGAAATTCATCGCATTAAATTTGGCTTGATTATTAAAAATCACATAACCCACATGATTTTCTTTTTTGAGTTCAAGCTTTCCGATGGGTGCAACTGAGTCTGTCATTTTCAAATCACTTTCTTTTGTTTCAATTCATTCATTTGTTCAAGGCTGTAGCCCAACTCGGCAAGAATATCTTGATTATGCTCACCCAACTCCGACTGCGTGGTCTCTACCTTGGCAGGCGTGCGCGACAACACCAAGGGTTGCTTCACCACTCGAATCTTGCCACGGCGCGGATGCTGCAAAGTCGCTGTCATATCCAAATGTTTCACCTGCGGGTCATCAAACACTTCCTTCATGTTGTAAATAGGACCGCACGGAACACCCGCATCATTGAGTGCATCAACCCATTCATTGGTAGTGCGCTTGGCAAATGCTTTGTTTAATTCATCATTTAAAAATGTGCGGTCTTTGAGTCGTTCTGGATTGGATTGATAACGCGGCTCATCACGCAAATCGAGTCGCCCAATCACTTCACACAAGGATCGATACTGGGTTGTACCCGAAGCGCCAATATTGAAATAACCATCGGATGATTGAAAAGTACCCATCGGTGTTGCAAAAGGATGATCGTTGCCCGCTTGCAGTGGAATTTCTCCATCGATCAAATAACGTGCCGCTTGAAAATCACACAAGGCAATCATCGATTGCAACAAACTCGATTGCACCCACTGACCGCGTCCTGAGCGCTCCCGCTCGAGCAACGCAACCAAGACACCGACTGCGGCATAAACTCCAGCACCCGAATCAGCGACAGCAATACCTGCTCGTACAGGCCCTTGTCCAGCAATGCCCGTGACCGACATCAAGCCACCCATGCCTTGTGCGATCTGATCAAATCCTGGACGCGTTTGATAAGGTCCGTCCTGACCAAAACCCGAGATGCTGGCCAAAATAATTTTAGGATTGATTTCATAAAGTGTTTTGTAGTCAATACCCAGTCGGTCTTTCACATCGGGTCGATAGTTTTCAACAACCACATCGGACGAGCGAACCAGTTTGTAAAAAATATCGCGCCCCTCTTCGGTTTTTAAATTAAGCGTGAGTGAACGTTTGTTGCGATGCAAATTGAGCATGTCATAGGTATCGCGACCACCCAATGCGCCTTCGTTGGGGTCAAGGCCTACGGGAGATTCAATACGGATGACGTCAGCACCAAAATCGGCCAATACACGCACGCAAGTAGGTCCCGAGCGAATGCGGGTGAGGTCGAGCACTTTGAATCGCCCAAGAGCAGATACGCTGGCTTGTTCGGCCATGTTGTTCCCTTATCTATTGTTAGCCCATTCTATGAGCCTATTGGACTGCGCGATGAAGACCTGGATACGGAATAATACGAAAGACCCATAGGTGAAGACCCATTGACAACGCACAACAATGGTTCTATCTTGTAAAGATTATCTTTCAAGGAAAACAGGAATGGACTCGACTCAGCAACCGATATTCGAAGATTTCAAACAAAAAAAACTGAAAGAAGGTTACAACGAAGTTCTTGAGCGTCTCTGGGCTGCCAACGAAGAAAACGAATTACATCGACATGAATTCACAGCTGATGCATTGGTGATTGATGGCGAGTTTTGGCTCACGGTTGAAGGCAAGACTCAACATTTAAAGTCAGGAGATACTTTTCATGTTCCCAAGGGTGCAGAGCACAAAGAAAAATATGGCCCAGAGGGTTGCGTGTTTTGGGTGGCGCGTCTTTAAGCAGGGTTGATAGGGCTACCGCTCAAAATCCAATCTTCTAATTGTTGATTTAAAAATTTTCCACTTGCTGAGTAAGGATCAAATTCAGGATGCTTTAACGCAACCATGGGGTCCATTTCAGACAAGTCAATATGAGCCATCAACCACTTTGGATATTTTCGAAGGGTCACTTCTTCAAAACTGATTAACTCGACGTTTTTGTGACGCCGATCATTGGCTATTTTTAAAAATAACTCATTCACGTTATTTCTTTCACCTTCTAAAACTTGAATAAAAAAACCGACACCTTGACAAAGTACGCCAGTGATTTGGTTGATACGGTTATTGGTGAGTGAGGTTTTCAGTATGGATCCGGTCACCGTACTGGTTTGTGGTCCAACACTTCGACTGATGTATAGTAGGCGTATTAACATTGTTTACTCTCTCAATTAAGTATGGTTGGTACTGAAATCATTGATCTTGTGAAACGCTTGGTTCAAATAATTTTCGTAATTGTCTTTTTCAACAAATCCCAAATGCGGCGTGCACAAGCAATTGGGTAATTTCAGCATCGGGTGATTGGAATCGAGCACGGGTTCTTTTTCATAAACGTCCACAGCTGCAAAACCGGGCCTGCCTTTTTTTAATGCCGCTTCAAGCGCACCATTTTCAATCAACTCCGCTCGGGCCGTATTTACCAAGATAGCATCTGGCTTCATCAACGACAGGTCTTGGGCCTTGACGATACCGTGAGTCTCAGGTGTTAATCGCAAAACCAAACATAGCACATCGGACTGCGAAAAAAAATCTGACCTGGATGACGCAAATTGCCACCCCATTTCTTTGGCCTTGGTTTGAGAAGCCTCACGCCCCCAAATTAAAATATTTGTACCCAAGGTATGCGCGGTTTGCGCCACTTGAACACCAATTTTTCCAAGGCCATAAATGCCCAACGTGCGTCCGCGCAATTGACGACCCAAATGACGTTGCCATTGGCCCTTTCGCATGTGGTTCACCTCTGCCTCGAAGTGACGCAAACTGGCCAGGATCATCAACAAGGTGAACTCCGCAGTTGCGGTGGATGTGCCCTCTGTTTCTAATACTTGAACGCCGTGTGCCTCGCAGGCTTTGAGGTCTAAGTGTCTCCCCGCTTTACCCGTTTGAGCAATTAACTTGAGATCGGGGAGTTTAGATAGCAAGGCCTCGTTCACATTCGTACGTTCACGAATCAACACCAACGCTTGAACACCTTTTAAATGGCTTAAGAGTTCAGTAGGGTCGTCATAGTGATGATTGAGAACAATCACTTCATGATTTTTGAGGAGTGAAAAACAATCGAGTGTTTTGACGCAGTCTTGGTAGTCGTCAAGGATGGCAATTTTCATAGATCGTAAAAACGTTGAATAAAAAAATAAATTTATTGCTTAGCGATATTGGCCTTGCGAATAATCTCGTCCCATTTTTGAGAGTCAGATCGAATTTGATCGGCAAATTGTTCGGGCGTGTTATTGACCACATCGGCGCCCATTTTTTCTAACTCACTTTGAAGATCCGCTGATTGCAACACTTTAGAAATATCAGCGTGTAATTTTTGAATAATCGGTTTAGGTGTTTGTGCAGGCGCAACAATGCCAAACCAATTGGTAAATTCATACCCAGTCACACCCGACTCGGCGACGGTTGGCACTTGTGGCAACAAAGGTGAACGCTTCGCACCCAATACTGCAATGGCTTTTAAACGACCTGCTTTGATATGCGGCAACAACTGAACCAAACTATCCATGGTGAATTGAACTTGTCCACCCATCAAGTCGGTGATGCTAGGGCTGCTGCCCTTGTAGACCACATGCGTGAATTTAGTACCCGTCATGTGGGCCAATAGTTCAGTTGCCAAATGCGGTGCACCGCCAATACCTGATGATGAATAATTGAGTTCACCTGGTTTTTTCTTGGCCAATGCAATCAGTTCTTGCACGTTGTTAACAGGCAAACTCGGATGAACCACCCAAACAAAACTCACACCCACTACGTTGGTAATGGGAGCTAAATCTTTCACAGGATCAATACTCATGTTGTAGAGATGCTGATTCATAGCCATATTGCCCATGGTGGCCATCAGTAAGTTGTAACCATTGGCAGGCGCACGCGCCACTTGAACAGTTCCAATCGTGCCGCCTGCTCCGCCCTTGTTATCAACCAACACAGACTGTCCCCATAATGCGCTTAAAGGGACTGCCAATTTGCGAGCGACGATATCGGTACCACCGCCTGCAGGAAAAGCTACCAATAGATTGATTGGCTTA
Organism: Betaproteobacteria bacterium; assembly: GCA_009921265.1. Classification (GTDB taxonomy): domain Bacteria; phylum Pseudomonadota; class Gammaproteobacteria; order Burkholderiales; family Burkholderiaceae_C; genus Limnohabitans. Next base: position 67,981 of record RFYV01000007.1, read on the forward strand.
TCGGGGAATGATTGCGCACTGACCATGAGGCAAGCGGATGACATCAACATAGCAACCCAATAGTTGAATTGTTGAACCCATGACTGCAAAAGGTGTCTCATTTTTATCCTTTATGAGTTACGTGGGTGACGTCACGCACCCTCTATAGGCATATACAAATGATCATGATATGTCAAAATAGCCTATTCACTCGATCCCATCCCCCTATGACAAACACCTATCGTCGACAGTGGCTTAAACAGGCAGGCATTCTTTTAGCGGGCTGGACTACATGGGTGCACGCTCAGACGCCAGACACCAGCAAAATCATTCGAATAGTGATTCCCTTTCCTCCTGGCGGCAGCAACGACATTGTGGGTCGCGCCCTGGCTCAGTTGCTTCAAACTCGAACACGCAGAAATTTTGTAGTGGAAAACAAACCTGGTGCGGGTGGCAGTTTGGGCGCAGATGCAGTGGCTCGATCAGAGCCTGATGGAACTCAGTTATTGTTGATTTCATCGACCTTCACCATGAACCCCGCCATCATGAAGTTGCATTACGATCCCTTGAATGCCTTTCAACCTGTGGCAATGCTCGGCATGGGACCCAGTGTGATTGCTGTCAATAGCAACGCACCATGGAACACAATTCAAGAATTGGTTGAAGCGTCTAAAAAATCCAAAGATATTGTTTTTGGTTCTGCAGGGGTCGCGAGCTTCCAACATTTTGCGATCGAGTTGTTGATGCAAAAAAGTGGCGCACGTTTTAATATTGCGCACTACAAAGGTGGTGGTCCTGCATTGATTGACTTGGCAGCTGGACACATTCAACTGTCGCTGGGCAGCTTGATTCAAATGCAAAATTTTCTTAAGTCTGGAAAAATTAAATTGCTCGCGGTTGCGGGTCCCAAACGCGTTGATCTCATCCCGCAAATTCCAACATTGCGCGAATCAGGCTACGACCTAGAGGCCAACAATTGGTGGGCTCTGCTCGCACCCACTGGAACTCCACAAGCGTGGATCGAACAATTGCATCAAGATGTGAATGCGGTTTTATCAAGTCCAGAAATGAAACAACGACTCAGTAACGAAGGCGCAGAAACAACGCCAATGAGCAGACAAAGCTTTTCTAAAATCATGTCTGACGATATGGCCCGATGGATGCAAGTAGCTCGTACCACAGGCATTCGTGCAGAATAAATTAAAAAAGGTATTCCAATGAAATTGCAATTGATCCAACAAGATTTTGCGGCGCGCGTTACCGACATTGATTTTCAAACCATGCTCAACGAAGAAGGTCAACGACAAATCAACGATTGGTTGGCCCGTTATGCCGTATTGGTTTTTCCCAATCAAACGCTCACACCACCACAATTCATGCAAGCCGTGTCTTACTTTGGTGAACTCATGCCGCAGCAACTCAAACAGTTCACGCTCAAAGAATATCCCATGGTGGGTTACAACAGCACCGATGATTTGCCACGCAAAAACGGCAAGTTGCAAGTGCGCGGTGAAAACTACCACACCGATCATTCCAATGCCATCGCTCCTCCCAAGGCCACATCACTGTTGGCGATGAACCTTCCATCTCATGGGGGCGACACACAATTTGTGGATGTGAGACGTGCATATGACGATTTATCTGCAGACATCAAGAAAAAAATCAATACGCTTCGAGCCTTGCATGTGCATCAAAGCAATCGCAGTCCAAGAGCATTTGCTGCATTAACGCCCGAACAATTGGCGCTAATCCCTCAAACCCATCAACCGCTTATCATTCGACATCCTGATAGTGCGCGTAGTGCTTTGTATCTCAATACAGGTCGCATACAAAATATTGAAGGATTAAAAGATGACGTAGCTTTCGCCTTAATCGATCAACTGTATGCCCATGCAACCGATGCCAAGTACGAATACCGTCACCAATGGCAAGTGGGCGACTTAGTGATATGGGATAACCGATCGGTAATGCACCAAGCCAACGCAGACTACAACCCTGAAGAAAAAAGATTTTTATACCGATTGATGGTTCAAGGTGTGCCGCTTCAACCTGCGTTTCAGTAAACAGAACACCACAGGTGCAAACTCACATGTCTTATAACACCGATTTTCCGTCTCTTCAAAACAAGGTCAGCCCCGAAGAATGGCAAGCACGCCTTGATTTAGCGGCCACCTATCGATTAGTTGATGTATACGGTATGGCCGATTTAATCTACAACCACATCACCTTGCGAATCCCTGGTACTGAGCATTTATTGATTAATCTTTATGGTTTGTTGTACAAAGAAATCACAGCGTCAAGTCTTGTCAAAATTGATCTTGAAGGTAACATACTCTATAAACCCGATACCGACTACGGCATCAATCGCTCAGGCTTTGTCATTCACGGTTGCATCCATCAAGCCCGATCCGATGTCAATTGCATATTGCACACGCACAGTCGCGCAGGCATGGCGGTCTCCACCATGCAATGCGGACTGTTACCACTCACACAAACCAGCATTCGGTTTGAAGGACATATCGGTTATCACGAGTTTGAAGGCCCTGCTATCGACATGGAAGAAAGAATACGACTCGTCAAAGACTTGGGCGAGCACAATGCCATGGTCCTCAACAACCACGGACTTTTAACCTGCGGCCCCACAGTTGGAGAAGCATTCAATCTCATGTACAACTTAGAGCTATCTTGTCGTGCTCAAGTCGACGCCATGGCCGCACAAACACAATTGCGCGTTCCATCTAAAGAAGTTTTAGAAAAAACCGCACACTTGTATCAACCAGGCGCGCGTAGACCTTATGGAGTGTTGGAATGGCATGCGATGCTGCGTCGACTGAAAGCTGAAGACAAAAATTCTGATTATCCGTCTTACACCCTCTAACCATTCATCGAATGAAATCAAAAATTGGACTTGTGTGTTTTTGTTTCATGTGCCATATATCCTCTGTATGGGCATCAGATATTCAATGCACAGTTCAATCGTATGGGCAAGAGTTTCAAATCGATATCAGTCCAACAGAAGACGTCTTTCAATACAACACGATCAATATCGTCAATGGCTATCGATTTACAGCGCAATGGCTCAAAACCAATGACAAAATTAAAACCTATGTATACTATTTTTTAAAAACCAAGCACGTCTTAATCAGCCAGCAAGAATTCAATCTCAATCAAACATCGTGCGGCCTGCCCTTTGGCAAAAGCACGGTGTACGCAGGCAACCACGAGAGAGAACTTAACTTTGTGTGCACCAAGAGTTGCTGAAACAAAATGAAAAAAATATTATTTATATTTTTATGGATCTCTCACATTTGTTTTGCGCAAAGCCCCACTGACATTCAAATTCTATTTGTAGGTGACATGATGCTCGACGAGTTGCCGGGCAGCTATATTAAGAATAAAAAAAATCCGATCAGTGATTTTGAAACAATTTTTAAAAGCTCCGATATCACCATCGGTAATTTAGAAAGCGTTGTCGGCACTGGCGGCGTCAAAACCAACAAACCTTATACATTTTTGGCACATCCGCGCGTCATTCCTTTTTTGAAAAAAAACTTCTCTGCGGTTTCTATTGCCAACAATCACACGGGAGACTATGGCGATCATACTTTTTTAAGCATGATGGGATTATTTGAAAAAGCCCAACTGAAATATTTTGGTGGTGGTAAAGATTTGCGCAGTGCGCACGAACCCTTTATTGTTGACGTCAAAGGAAAACGCATCGCGATTTTGGGTTTTGATATTTTTTTACCCCGCAGTTTTGAAGCCCTGCCCGACAGAGCAGGCGTTGCTTGGGGGGAAGATGACTACATCACTGCCGACATTCAACGGGCAAGAAATTTTTATAAAGCCGACTTTGTGGTTACTTTTCCGCATTGGGGTTGGGAGAATGAAAAAAATTCATCGCCAGAACAACAACGACTCGCTCGCCTCATGATCGATAGCGGTGCAGATTTGGTCGTTGGCGGTCATCCGCACGTCACACAAAACATAGAGATTTATAAAAACAAAGCCATCTTTTACAGCCTTGGAAATTTTATTTTTAATGGATTTAAAGACAAGGAAGCAACCACAGGTTGGGCACTTGAATTTCATATCAAAAAAGATTCAAGCGTCGATTGGAAAATACACGAAGCCATTTTGAATCGATACGGCATTCCAAAAAACAATGGTGTTGTCAAGACAGGTTCTCTTGCATCAAACCCTTAACGAGTTACTAAAATTCAATTCACATCCAAGTTAATTGCTTCAAATCCTTGCAACTCAAAACGCAAACGTGAACCTTGAGTTGGAAACTTAGACTTGACCAATGAGCCCAATATACCGACATCACCCGCTTTGAGCCAACCACCTCTTTGATTGGCCTCATTGGCCAACCAAGCCACTGCGTTTAAAGGGTGTCCCATTAAATCGGCGCCAAAACCAAATCCCACCGACTCACCGTTGATAAAAGCCTGGCCCTTGATTGATGCAAGTGTATCGGCAGACAACGTCGATTGCCATTGACCAATCACCGCGCCCTCGTTCCATGCATTGTCTGCGAGCAATTGCAAGCCTTGTCCACCCAACTTGGTGTAATCAGCTTGTCGATCGTCGGCCAATTCAAATGCAGGCGCCCACGCACCAATCGACGATGCAACCGACTGCGCTGTATGGGATTGGTTCGATGGTTTGAGGTCTTTGCTGATTCGCACCGCAATTTCAAATTCAATCAACAAACGCCCGTAGCCCTTGGCAACAACACTTGCTGGCGAATGAATCACTTGTTTGGCGTGAAGTCTTCCAGCAATCGGTGCGTGCAAACCCACCATTTGTTGCATCACGGGTGTTGCCAATGCAATTTTCCAACCCACTGTTGGGCCGCAGTGTTGCGACTTGATTCTGACCAATTCATTTTGCACGGCCGTGGCCTGCGCAACGTCGACGGGCGACATTTCAGTAGGCGCCGTTTGAAAAACAGTTTGATTGGCGTGTTGCAAAACCAGCCATTGCGCCATGGCCTTAGGATTAAAAATAGGAGCGTTTGTCATGATTGAAGTAATATTGAAGAAAAGAAGTTTCAATGTCACACATGGAGTCCTATTAAATCATGAAAGCCAACCAACACATCAACGCGGGTGTTTTAAATATCAGCTACTGCGATTCGGGGCCCAAACACGGTGAGCCTATTTTTTTAATGCATGGATTTCCCTACGACATACAAACCTACGCGCAAGTTGCGCCTCTGTTGGAAGCCGCAGGATGTCGCGTGATTGTTCCGTATCTGCGAGGCTTTGGATCAACGCAATTTTTAAATGCATCGACACCTCGCTCGGGCGAGCAAGCCGCCTTAGGCGCTGATTTATTGGCATTGATGGATGCATTGAATATTCCCAAAGCTGTTCTTGCAGGCTATGACTGGGGCGGTCGCGCCGCTTGTGTGGTGGCAGCCTTGTGGCCCGAGCGTTGCAAAGCTTTGGTTTCGTTCAATAGTTACAACATTCAAAATATCGCCAAGAGTCATCAACCTGATATGCCGAAAAACGAGCACCAGTTGTGGTATCAATATTATTTTCACAGCGAGCGTGGTCGCTTAGGGTTAGAAAAAAATCGCCTCGAATTGATTCGATTGCTATGGCAATTATGGTCCCCCACTTGGAAGTTTGATGATGCGACGTTTAATCAAAGTACACCTTCGTTTGATCATCCCGATTTTGTTGATGTGGTGATCCATTCGTATCGACACCGTTTTGGATTGGCTGCAGGAGACCCAGCCTATGCCGAGATTGAAAAAAAATTAGCCGTGCAACCACCGATTAGCGTGCCCACCATCACGTTTGACGGTGCGGATGATGGTGTGCGACCACCCTCTCCTGAGAGTGCCAGCAGGGATCGATTCAGTGGCAAGCGATCACACCGCATCGTGCCAGGTGTTGGACACAACATACCACAAGAAGTTCCTCAAATTTTTGCAGATGCGATTTTAGAATTATTAAAAACAACACAATGATTTAAACCGTTGCTATCGGCGTTGCAGGAGAACCCACCGCTCCTGGCAAACGCAAAGGCGGTGCCGTTAACAAAAATCGATTGCGTTGATGACTGCGCAGCCATTGCGCCAACGGTGTGAGATGCCATATCTCACCCAAATGAACACCCAACTTAAAAAGACAATGCTCGTGCAAAGGCAATCCAGAACAAGGGCCATCAATAGCCTGCGCAGGATGCGCCTCTACTGCATAGTTGTCTGCAATCAACGCAATCAATCCCGAATCGGTGATCCATTGCAGGAGTCGTTGATCGCGACCATCGACCACCGCACAACTCTTGTCCAAAATTTTTCCATCGGGTTTGCCATTCATCTCAATCAACATCTGTGAAAAACCGGTGTGCAAACAAACCATATCGCCCTCTTCAACTTGAACCTTGTCTTGATCTATGATGCGCATCAATTGGTCGTAGCCAACATTAACTCGCTCGCGACCCACATGTGCGTGCAAATCAATCATCACCGCACGACCTTGCACGCATCGCTCAGACATGTTTTCAATACCCAAGGCTTTGGCTTGCGATGTGGACTTGCGTGGAATTTTTAAAAAATCAAAAATACCTGCACCCTTGCCATCGCTCGGTCCCACCACATCCACACCTGCTTTAAAGCCGTTGTAATAAACGGCTTGAGGCACGCCCGTTGCATCCACATCAAACATCGAACCCACATGCGCAAAACTATCCCATTGCGTGCTGTATTGCAAATGCATGACGATCAAATCATCGGAGATGACATCGGTACACATCGGATCGTCACTGATCAATTGGTAATTGAGATTGGGTTTTCCATTGCGAAGCGTGGGTCGCAATACAGGTGGAAACCTTCTTGGATTTAATACATTGCCGCCAGGTAAATCCAAAGGCAAACTCAAATTAAAACAAATGCCCTCTTTGACTTCAGCCATACCGAGCTTGACTTTTTGTGGCGTTAATAAATTCATGCGCCCACATTGGTCGTTAGCGCCAAAGTCGCCCCAAGTCGATCCGGGGGGACGCTGTTTCCATCTTGGATGGGTGGTCATTGGATATGTCTCCTTTTTTGATATCATCTTCATGCTGATACACGCATTGTTATTGAAAATAATCAACTAAATACTTAAAAAAAGCACGCACTGTTATTTTTTAGGGTAAATACGGGTAGATTAAAAATAAATCAATAAGTCCTGCTATTTTATGATTTATTGTTCTTAAAATATTTTCAAACGTATTTGAAGTCACAATTCGTTCGAATCATTGCATGTTTCAATTCCAACAGCTTGGAAGAACGATTGCTGTCCTCCATTAAGCTGGAGTCTTTGGCGAAAATAATTCCTTTAAAGTGGACCGATAAGCGAAAGAGATTTTACTTACTTCATCAAACGTTCATGCTTTGCCAAAAAATCTCGGTACAGCCAATACAAAACCTTCCCAATACGTCACCACCATCAATGTAAAGAAAAGTGGTATGTAAAAAGGAATCACGGCGCGCACCATCTGCCCTAACGAAATTTTGGCAATATCCATCATGATAAAAAGAATCACGCCAAATGGCGGTGTGAGCGTTCCAATCAATAAATTAACCACCAAAATAATTCCGAAATGCACAGGGTCAACGCCCAAGGCCATAATCAATGGAAACAAAGTAGGTGTTGCAATTAACAAAATCGCAGTGGTCTCCATGAAGCAACCAATCAATAACAAACCGATATTGATGACCGCCAAAATCACCCATTTGCTATCTGAAAATTCCATCATAAAAGCGGCCAACTTCATGGGCGCTTGTGACGTGGCAACCACCCAACCAAAAGGCACTGCACATGCAATGATAAAAGCCATGATGCCGCAAGTCATTAAAGTTTCGCGTGCAGCGTCAAGCAATCCTTTGAAATCGAGTTCTTTATAAACCCATCCCAAGATACCCGCATAAATTGCAGTTACCGCGCCCAATTCTGTTGGTGTCGCTACACCCATGAGCAAACCAATGGTTAAAAGAACAGGTGCCATCAATGCAGGCAATGCGCGTACAAAGGTCACCACCAATCGTTGGGCACTAAAAGGTACGGGCGCTGGTGCAGGTGTTCGTCCTGTTGAGACTAACCAATAAATCATCACCATCAATGTGAGGCCCATCAAAATACCAGGCAAAAATCCTGCTAAAAATAAATCGGCCACCGACGTTTGCACCATCACCGCAT
>RFYV01000061.1 GCA_009921265.1 Betaproteobacteria bacterium
TCTGCTGAACGGGCGTTGGTTTATATGGAATGTGAACCCAATCGACTTTGGTTTCTCGCTTGATCCATTCGGGCGCCAAATGGGTGAGGGAGCCTGCCCCCACCGATCCAAAATTAATTTTTCCAGCATTGTCTTTGGAATAGGCCACCAATTCTTTGAGATTAGAAACAGGAACACTTGGATTAATAACCAATGCTTCTTTCACCACCGCACCTCTCGTGATCATTTGCAAATCTTTGACCGCGTTGTAGGGAAGCTTAGGGTATAGGTAGGGGTTAAGCGAAACGCTAGAGGTAATTGCACACAAGGTATACCCATCTGGCACCGCTTTTGTGCACAAATCAGTGGCGATGATGGTGTTGCCGCCAGGGTGGGGTTCAATCACAAAGGCTTGCCCCAATTGTTGAGATGCAATTTCAGCGACAGCGCGTGAAAAAATTTCTAGCGCACCGCCTGCGGGTAAAGGCAATAATATTTTGATTGGTTTTATGGGGTAATTTTGCGCATGTACATTCAGACATATCAATGAGACGGCGCTGATGAGCAAAATTTGAAAAAAACGCTTCATAGGTATTCTTTCGTGAATGATGAATAGAGGGGTTTGTACAGCAAGCACTGCCATTGAACGGTCCGTTACGAGACAGTAAACCCCGCATTTTGAGTCGCAACAGGGTATTAAGGTATATTTGTTGAACAAATTGCGTTTATATTAAAAATTGTTTGGATGGATGGTCTGCTCTGACATAGACTGCTAGAGTTGGTCCAATTTCATTAGGGATTCACACATCAATAGGAGTTAGAAGTAATGAGTGATTTGACTTTATCCGTGGCATTAAAAATCATCGATGGCGCCGTTGCCAAAGCCAGATCGGCCAAATACAAGCCCATGGGCATCGCTGTCCTTGACGCGTCGGGTCATTTGGTGGCTTATGCAAGAGAAGATGGCGCAAGCATGTTTCGATTCGAAATCGCACAAGCCAAAGCTTGGGGCGCCGTTGGCATGGGCGTATCAAGTCGGGTGCTGGGTCAACGCGCCAAGGACAATCCCAACTTTTTTGTGTCGCTGGCAGCCACTGCAGCTGGTAAATTTTTACCCCAAACAGGCGCCGTTTTAATCAAAAACGCAGCTGGCGAAGTGATTGGTGCTGCTGGAGCAAGCGGTGGAACGGGTGAAGAGGACGAAGAAATTTGTACACACGGTATTCAATTCGCTGGTTTAGTTACGGCCTAATTTCTCTTTTTATTTTTTATGAAGTTTTTACAGCAACGCGAAGTTGCCATCGTCTCCTTTGCTGAAACGCCTTTGATGCGTCGAGGTGAAAAATCAGCAGTGGAGTTGGCCGCCGATGTGTTGCAAGAGTTGTTGCAACCTTTGGGTTTGCAACCCAAAGACGTCAATGGCTTGGCACTCACCATGGCGCAATCTGAATTGGGAGATCCTTTTTGGAGCAACTTGGTCGCTGAGACCTTGGGCATCACGCCTTCATGGATGCAAATTGCAGACATGGGCGGCGCGTCTTTTATTGCCAATATTGCACGTGCAAGCGCTGCCATTTTTGCGGGAATGTGCGATGTGGTGGCTTGCATGGCAGCGGACGCACCCACGCGACAGTTTTTAATGCGCCCTGCGGGCTATCGACAAGAATTTGCTGATTCAGTGGGCTATAGCGGTCCTCCGATGGTTTTTGGTTTGTTGTCGAGTGCCTATGATGCCAAATACAAATTGCCGCTTGATGCATTGGCTAAATTAGCGATTGCTCAACGAGATGGCGCGCTTCTCAATCCATTGGCTTGCGAAACTTTTAAAAAACCTCTAACGGTTGACGATTATTTGAATTCACGCATGATTGCTGACCCCATTCGCATGCTCGATTGTGTGATGCGTTGCGATGGCGGCAATGGCGTCGTGTTGATGTCGACCCAAAAAGCGCAATCGTTGGGCATTCAAACGCGTGTGTATCCCACGGCTTATCGTGAAATCAGTAATTTTGATGCGCAACAAACCATCGAGGACATCACCGTGAGTGGATTCTCACAGGTCGGACCTCAAGCCTTGGCCGATGTCAAAATGAAAGCCTCAGACATTCACATGTTGCATGCCTATGATGATTTTTTAATTGCGGTGTTATTGCAATTAGAGCAAATTGGTTTTTGTAAACCGGGTGAATCGGGTACATTCATTCAAAAAACCGATATCAGTTACAAAGGCATGCTGCCCATCAACACTGGTGGTGGACAAATATCTGCGGGTCAACCCGGCTTGGCCAATGGCGGCGTTAACTGCGTGGAGGCCGTGCGTCAACTCATGGGGCAAGCAGGAGCACGTCAAGTCAAACAACCCCGCAATGCGATGGTTACTGGCATTGGTGCGATGCAATACGCTAGAAATTGGGCCACCAGTGCTGTGATGATTTTGGAAGGTGATCATCATGGATAAAAAACCTATGCCAAAACCCAAAACAATGCCGCAAGCCACTTTGTATTCGCAAGCTTTTTGGGATGCGCTCAATCGCGACGAGTGGATAATTCAACAATCAGCCAATGGGGCTCAATTTTTTCCTAAGCCTTTTTCGGTGATTGACGGATCGCCCGTGTATTGGGAAAAAGCCAATGGCATGGGTCAATTGATCGCCATCACCACTTGTCGTGTGCCAGGGCCTGGTTTTGAAGGCGAAGTGCCCTACACCATGGGTATTGTCAAATTAAAAGAAGGTCCACGCGTGTTGTCGCAAATCATCAATCCAAATCAACAACAACTCCATGTGGGTATGTCAGTAGTGGTAGCCTTTGATGCGTCTCGCGAGATGCAAAAAATGTTTGTTTTTAAACCTGTTTAATTGCGATCATGATTCAAGCTGACAAAATTTTACAATTCAATCCTGGCGATATCGCTGTCAATTACAAATACAACGATTGCATTTTTTATGCCTTGAGCGTGGGCGTCGGTATGGACGCCACCGATACTTTGCAATTGCCTTTTGTGTATGAAAAAAATTTAAGCGTGATGCCAATGATGGCGAGTATTTTAGGTTGGGGTGGCCGACTTACCGATCCAACTTACGGCATTGACAACCGCATGGTCGTTGCCAGTGATTTGGATGTTGAATTGCACAGACCTCTGCGCACCGAAGATCAGTTGATCAGTCAACCGCGCGTATCACACGTGATCGATAAAGGTGAAGGTCAGGCTGCCATCATTCAGTTTCAAAGAATTTTGTATCAACAAGACACGACACCTGTTGCCACTATTCGCAATAGCATAATGGCGCGCAACCAAGGTGGATTTGGCGGCAGTGATGGTGGCTTAGAAGCGCCACACGTGATGCCCACGCGCGCACCCGATCTCACATGTGATTTACCCACATCCAACAATTTGGCTTTGCTGTTTCGATTGCATGGTGACTCCAACCCGATTCATGTGGACCCTCAATTGGCGGGTAAAGCAGGTTTTAACAAACCCTTATTGCATGGGGCCGCAACATTCGGTGTTGCAGGTCATGCACTCATTCGCTGCGTTTTAAAAACACAACTGCATCATTTTTCACGCATGAGAGCACGTTTTGCAAAACCTTTTTTTCCAGGTGACACCTTGCGCACCGAAATTTGGATCGATGGATTAACGGTTTCTTTTCGATGCTTGGCACTGGAACGCAATGAAGTCACACTCAACAACGGCTGTCTGTTGCTTCACCCCGAATAACTTTTGAAATGTTTAAAAAACCATGACATGGGACAACACCAATCTTTTTGCTGACGATAAACCCGCAGACCTTGCATTTCGAAAAGAAGTGCGCGAGTGGATGGAAAAAAATGTACCCCTCGATTTGTGTCATCGACCCGATCGACTCACACCTGCCGATTTAAAACCTTGGCATCGAAAGTTGTACGACAAAGGATGGGTGGCACCGCATTGGTCCAAAGAATCAGGAGGCATGGGAGCCACGCTCACACAACAAATTATTTTGTTTGAAGAAATGGCGCGCTTAGGTGTTCCGACACCTTTTCCACACGGGCTTAATTTTTTTGGTCCCATCTTGATTGAAGCAGGAACGCCAGAGCAAAAAGCACAACACTTGCCGTCCATATTAACGGGCGATTGCACATGGTGCCAAGGTTACTCAGAATCTGAAGCAGGTTCAGATTTGGCGAGTTTGCAAGCTACAGCCGTGTTGGAGGGGGACCATTTCATTGTGAATGGTCATAAATTGTGGACCACCAATGGCCATCATGCCGATTGGATGTTTGCATTGGTGCGCACTGATCCACAAGCACAACCCAGACATGCGGGCATCACCATGTTGCTCATTGATTTGAAGTCGCCTGGTATCACCATTGAACCGATACAAACCATGCGAGGCGACGCGGAATTTGCGCAAGAACATTTTGACAATGTGCGCGTTCCCGTCAAAAACATGATCGGAAAAATCAATGAGGGCTGGAAAATCGCCAACATGGTTTTAGGCTCTGAGCGTTTCACCACAGGACATCCACGCAATGCAGCCGTGTTACTCAATCGCACGCGCATGATGGCAGAAATTTCAGGAGCCATTGTTGATCCTATTTTTCGTCATCAACTGGCTCAGTTAGAAATGGATTTGTTGGCCTTCTCAGCTTTTTATCACCATGCAGCAGAATGGCACGCACTGGGCAAAGCACCGATGTCGATGGCGCCTGTGATCAAAATTTCTGGCGGTGAAATTGGACAAAAAGCATCTGAATTGTTGATGCACGCGTCCGGGCCTATCGGATTATTGAGGGATAACTTGCAAACACCCGAGGGCTTGGTCAATATTCCTGCAGATTTATTTGAAATGCGGCGACTCACAGTTGGCAGTGGTGCGGTAGAAATTCAACGCAACGTCATTGCTAAACGAGTTTTGGAATTGGGAGCTTGATGATGGAACCCATACTCAACGATTTACAAACTCAATTGCGTGACAGTGCGAAGCGTTTGTGCAAGGATTTTGGTGGCGCTGCTGTTTATCGACAACGTCAACAACAAGGTGTTACAAATGCTTGGCAACAAGTCATGCAAGCGGGATGGACGGGCCTATTGGTTTCAGAAGAACACAACGGTCTGGGTTTGGGCTTGTACGAGTTGGCATTGATTTTGGATGAAGCCGGCCAACAACTGTGGCACGAACCCGTGGCCGCCACGTGTGCGGGCGCTTATGTGTTGTCCAAAACCAAACAGTCACATCATTTGAAACAAGTGCTCGAAGCTGGTCTGATGGTTTTGCCTGTCTGTGTAGATGTTGAAGACACATACAACAACATGCAATCTGCCCCTGTATTGCAAAAATCAGGCGATCATTGGATGTTGAATGGTCTTGTGCGATTTATTACGTTTGTCAATCTCGAATCTTTGTTATTGATTTCTGCGATTGATGAACAGGGCAGACGCGCGCTTGTGTCTTTATCTGCACAAGCCATGGGTGTATTGCTTACGTGTCATGCGCGCTTAGACGATTCGCTGGTGAGTGATATTGAATTTGAAGATGTTAAAATTCAAAGTCAAGATATCTTGGCATGGGATGATGGGGCCATTCAATTGATCGATGACATGCAAACCATTTTGCGTGTGGGTATCAGTGCGCAATTGCTGGGCTTGTCGCATGCTGCATTACAGATGACGCTTGAGCATTTGCGAACACGCAAACAATTTGGCAAACCATTGTCTAGTTTTCAAGCGTTGCAACATCAATGCGTCAATGGTTACATCGATATTGAACTCAATCGATCCTTGTTGTACAGAACATCCATGGCGTGGGACAAACATCAATCGCACCCCGCCATGATGTCGGCACTTAAAGCACGAACATCGCGCAGTGCTTTAGCCATCACGCGCAGTGCGGTTCAGTTGCACGGCGCCATGGGGTACACACACGAGCACAATATTGGCTTGTATTACAAACAAGCGGTGGTATGGGCTGCAGATCAGGGCAACGATGTTTACCATGCCCAACGATTTTCAGCACTGACCTTGAATGCGGAGCCCTTGGCATGAGCAACCTAGAGTTGATGTTTGAGGTTGATGCGCGAGGCGTTGCAACGCTCACATTCAATCGCAACGAAAAAGGCAATTCCTATACGTCGCAAACTTTGTCCGACATGCATCGATCGATTGCGCAAGTCGCCAACGACCCAAGTGTTCGCTTATTGGTATTGCGCGCCATTGGCAAACATTTTTGTGTTGGCGCAGATTTATCTGCTACTTCAACACCCCAATCCATTGGCATGATCGATGTTTGCATGAGCTTGTATCAACTGAGCAAACCCAGCGTTGCAATGGTGCAAGGCGCTTGCATCGGTGGGGGGGTGGCTTTTATTTCTTGTTGTGATGTGGTGCTAGCCGATACAAAAAGTTTCTTTTCAATCCCAGAAGTTCGCATTGGATTTTCACCCGGCCCATTGACGCCATTTTTTATGCGTGCGATGGGTGAGCGACTAGTTAAACGTTATGCACAAACGGGCGAGCGTTTTGTCGCTACAGATGCACTTCGCATAGGATTAGTTCATCAATTGGTGGACGATGAAAACAATCAAAAAATAATTAACACATTGATTGAAGATTTGCTGATGGGCGCACCCAATGCTTTGTCTTCTCTTAAAGCGACGCTGTCCCAAGTGGCCCATCAACCCATCACGATGGACTTACTACAAGCCCTACAAAAAGATTTTGATCAAGCTAGAACTTCTGATGAAGCCAAAGAAGGCAAACAATCTTTTTTAGAAAAACGAAAACCCAACTGGTACCGCCAAGGATAAAACAACAACATGAGTCTGCTTTTTAAAGAATCCCAACAACCCATTCGCGGTTTGTCAGACATTAAAGCGATGGAGAAGACTCCTCTGTCGGAACGCATGTGGTCGATGGATGTGAATGCATGGTTAGACAAAGGGATGAAGGCGTTTCCTCATAAAAATGCAATTACCTTTGTTCCCAGTGGCAACCCCGATCAGCAGCAGGTTGTGTTAACGTATCAAGAACTGCATAGCAAGTCACGCCAAGTGGCCAATTTATTCCACTCATTGGGTGTCACTTCAAAAGACGCGGTTTTGTATTTGTTACCCACCACACCCGATCACTATGTAGTGATGTTGGCAGGTCTTGCTACCGGTATTGCGTGTTGTATCAATTGGATGCTCAAACCCGCTCAGTTGATTGAACTGATTAAATCGTCCAAAGCGCGAGTGATTGTCGCTATGGGGCCCACACCGGGTTTTGATATTTGGGAAAAAATTGAATCGATTCGCTCTGATATCCCATCGTCTGTTCATGTTTTATCGCTTCAAGCCTTGGCTGAGACACAAAAAACAAACAATGATTTGTATGAGATGGCCAATTCATATTCCAATGGGCAATTGGATTTCAAACGAACGGTGCAACCCGATGATGTGGCCGCTTATATCCATTCGGGGGGCACAACGGGTTCACCCAAATTGGTACAACTCACGCATCGCGGTTTTTCATACAAATGCTGGGCCAATTCAATTGTTATGGCGCATACGCCTGATGATGTGATTTTTTCAGATTACCCAATGTTTCACATCGCTGGATTTTTTGGACGCGGTGTGTTGGCCTTAGCAGGCGGCATGTCTATCGTGATTCCATCGGCTATTGGTGCGCGCGACAAAACTTTTATGGCTAACTATTGGAAGTTTATTGATCGATTCAAAATCACGATTTTGTCGGGTGTGCCCACTACCTTGTCGGTGTTGTCGAAAAATCCACCCACCACAGAAAATATTTCATCACTCAGGCCCTACATGTGCACGGGCTCAACGTCTTTGCCCGTCGAAGTAGCAAAAACAATTGAACGCATTACCGGTGTTCGCGTGTTGCTCACCTATGGCGCCACCGAATACACACAAAACATTGCACAAGGACCGCGCGATGGTGATCCTAAATATGGATCAGCTGGACTGCGCTTACCTTATTCCCAATTTAAAACTGCCATCACAGACGCTGAAGGTGTGATTCAACGTGAATGCATGATTGATGAAATCGGCACTGTTTTTATTCAAGGGCCCAGTGTTACGCCAGGTTATGTCGATCCGATTTACAACGACGGAATTTTTAGCAAAGACGGATGGTTTAACTCAGGGGATTTGGGTCGCATCGATGCGGATGGTTATTTGTGGCTCACTGGTCGCGCCAAAGATGTAATTATTAGGGGCGGTCACAACATCGATCCATCCATCATCGAAGAAACCTTGAGAACACATCCCGATGTGGTGTTAGTTGCTGCAGTGAGCAAACCCGATGCACATTCAGGCGAATTGCCTGTGGCGTATGTTCAATTAACGCCTAGATCGAAAGCCACATCTGCGCAGTTGGTCGACTTTGCAAAAGAACACATCACCGAACAAGCTGCCGCTCCCAAAGATGTTTATATTTTGGAAACTATGCCTTTGACAGATGTGGGTAAACCGCATAAAACACAATTGCGATTGGACAGTGCAAAACGCGCCTTCACCGATTTGATGAAACAAACACTGCCTGCAGACACTTCAATTGAAGTGACCGTGCAACAACACGCGACTCACGGCGTGATGGTTTCTTACAAACTCAAGGCTGTTGCAAGCAAAGATCAAAGCGATTTAGAAAACACCATCAAAACCGCGATGAAAGCTTATGCGAGTCACTTTGAAATAATTTGGAATTGATTCAAACATAAAAGGAGATGAACGATGAATAAAAATCAATTGTTAAAAATTTTAACTGCATCGTTGGTACTCAGCACATTGCTGTTGCAACCCTTGCATGCACAACAAACTTATCCCAACAAACCTATTCGAGTGATCAACCCACTTGCCGCAGGCGGTGCACTAGATGCACTGTTGCGCCGGATCGGGCAAGCTTATTCAGAACGCACAGGACAAAATTTTGTAGTCGATAGTAAGCCAGGCGCTAACACCATCATCGCCGCAGAAACATGCGCAAAAGCGCCGCCCGACGGCTACACCCTGTGTTTACTCTCCAACAGCACCATTTCTTTGAATCCTTCTTTGTATACCAAACTGCCTTACGAAGTGCCTAAGAGTTTTGAGCCCATCACCCAAGTGGCTTTTGCGACTCAAGTGTTGGTGATGCATCCCTCAATTCCTGTATCCAACATCAATCAATTGGTGGCTTACTCCAAATCCAATCCCAACAAAATTAATTTCGCTTCATTTGGTGTGGGCGGTGACGGTCATCTCACCATGGAGTGGCTCAAGAAAAAAACAGGCGCTGATATGACGCATGTGCCTTATAAAGGCGCAGCACCTGCACAAACTGCTTTTTCTGCGGGCGAAGTACATTTGATGTTGCTCATCATTGGCAATCCCAATTTGGTGAGTCAAATCAATTCTGGACAAAGCAAAGGTTTGTTGGTCACAGGTTCAAATCGCAGCTCTTTGATTCCGAACGTTCCCTCATTTTCTGAGGCGGGATATCCATTAGACAGTCAAACTTGGTTTGGTATTTTTGCGCCCGCTGGCACACCCAAAGACATTGTCAATAAGCTCAATGCAGATTTGGTCGCAGTGTTGCGCTCGCCAGAGTTCCAAAACAAATGGTTGATACCCAATGGCTTTGAAGCGGTTGGCAGCTCACCCGAAGACTTTGCAAAATTTATCACCGCAGACTCCAAGCGCGGCGCCGATTTAGTCAAAATTTCTGGCGCGACGTTGGATTAAAAAAAGTAATGAAGTCCTTAGCGCAACTCATTCAACAACCCGGTTTGATCACTGCACCTGGTGTGTACGACATGGTCTCTTTGCGCTTGGCCGATAAATTTGGCTTTGATGCTTTGTACATGACGGGTTTTGGAACCGTTGCCTCTCATTTGGGTTTGCCCGATGCGGGCTTGGCTACCTACAGCGACATGGTTAATCGTGTCACTGCGATGGCATCGATGGCCAAAACACCACTCATTGCAGACGGCGATACGGGCTATGGTGGTTTACTTAACATGCAACACACGGTGCGTGGGTACGAGCGTGCAGGCGCTGTGGCCATTCAAATTGAAGATCAAGAATTCCCAAAAAAGTGTGGCCACACATTGGGACGTCGCGTCATACCCATGAATGACATGGTGCAAAAAATAAAAGTAGCTGTTGATGCGCGTCAATCCAATGATTTTTTAATCATTGCACGCACCGACGCACGCACTTCATTGGGTTTAGATGAAGCTGTGAGACGCGCTGACGCTTATGCCAACGCAGGTGCTGATATCTTGTTTGTCGAGTCACCCGAATCAATCGATGAAATGACACAAATCACCAAGCATCTCAAACATCCACTCGTTGCCAACATGGTGGAAAAGGGGCGCACACCCGTGTTGAGCCAACAAGAATTATTGGATATTGGCTACAAGATTGCTATTTTTCCTGTAACGGCGTTGCTCGCTTCGGTGCAAGCCATGTCAGAGGTCTACACCACATTCAAAGCGCAAGGCTCGTCCAAAAACGCAAAGACACCCTTGTACGATTTCACAGCACTCACCCATCTGATGGGTTTTGAAGATGTTTGGTCCTTTGATCAAAAATATGGTGACAATAGCGATATTCCAAAATAACGAGGGGCCTTCCATGAAGTCAATGCTTAGAACCATCGTCTGTGTTTTCATACTCTTGATTGGCTTCGCTGTTTTGGCTCAAGCCCCATTTCCCAACAAACCCATTCGATTGGTGGTGCCCTTCACACCGGGTGGCGTCACCGATACCAGCGTCACCGATACCAGCGGTCGATTGATTGCAGAGCAATTGTCCAAACGATTGGGTCAACAAGTCGTGGTCGACAACAAGGCGGGCGCATCTGGCAATATAGGCACACAAATGGTGGCTGTTGCAGAGCCAGACGGTTACACATTACTCTTGGCTTTTGATGGCACCATGGTGATCAATCCGCATGTCTTTGACAAAGTACCTTTTGATACAGTCAAAGACTTTGCTCCGATTGGAAAAATTGGTGACGCTGTTTTGATATTGGTCGCGCACCCTGGTTTTGCAGCTAATACTCTCAAAGAAGTGATCGCTTTATCGCAAACCCAAAAGGGTGGACTCTCCTATGGCACCTCTGGCACGGGGGGTACACCGCACATCGGTGGTGAGTTGTTAAAACAAAAAACCAATGCCAACTTGATTCATGTGCCCTACAAAGGCGGTGGTCAAGCGATGACCGATGTGCTCGGTGGCAATATACCTTTGGTCTATACAGCGATTGCAGGGGCCATTCAACACGTCAAATCAGGCAAGTTGCATGCGGTGGCCGTATCGAGTGCGCAACGTGCAAGCTCACTGCCTCAAGTTCCTACATTTATTGAAAGCGGCGTTGCTGATTTTGAAATCAACTCTTGGGTGGGTTTGATGGCACCCGCCAAAACTCCTAAAGTAGTGTTGGATAAGCTCAACGCAGAACTCAACGCCGTGCTGATGGACGCAGAAGTGAAAGAGCGACTGAATGCTTTGGGCATTACCTCAACGCCTGGCCCCGCACAAAAATTTGGCGATGAAATCAAACGCGACTTGACCCGTTATGGTCGGGTCGTGAAGTCAGCAGGCATTAAATCCGAATAATCAAGCTTTCCAACGCGACAAGATGCGTTGTGCATTGCCTTTGCCAATTGCTTGTAAATCACTCGCAGAAAAACCATAGTCCGCTAATCCTTTGACGTTGTCTTCACCCGTGCGATAGGGATAGTCAGAGCCAAATAAAATTTGTGGCACGTCTACCAACTTGGTGAGCGAAGCCAAAGCACCTGCATGCGCCGACCAAGCCGTGTCGTAATAAAAGCGTTTGAGTTCATGCAATACACCACGTGGCACACGTTCATTCATTTTTGGATTAAGTTTTGGAACCCACACCATGCGCTCCACCAAAAATGGCAACACACCACCTGCGTGAGAAAAAATAAATTTCACATCAGGACATCGATTAGCTGTTCCCGAAAAAATAATATCGGTGATGGTGCGTGTGGTGTCTGCGCCAAACTCAATCACAGTTGCTGGAATTTCTGGCAATGTATTGAGACAACAATCGGCGGCGGCAGGGTGTGTATACAAAATTGCTTTTCTGCGGTTGAGCTCATCCATGATGGGCGCAAACTTGGGATGCCCCAACCATTTGTCGCCATAGTTGGTGAGCAAGCCAATACCGTCTGCTTTTAAAACATCCAATGCATATTCCAACTCTTTGAGAGACGCATCAATATCTTGCATGGGAAGCATGGCAAACGAACCAAATCGTCCAGGGTATTGACCGTGCAACTTGGCGACCCATTCATTACTTTCGCGACAAATGCGTTTGGCGTTGGCAGCATCTGCAAAAGTCACCTGTGGTTGCGTCACCGACAAAATTGAAGTTTTAACGCCTGCTTTTTCCATGTCATCCATAGTTTTGTTGAGCGACCAATTTTTAATGATCGGCGGGGCTTGATTGACTTTGACCAAGTCTTCAACATAGGCCGGTGAAAAAACATGGTGATGCGTATCGATCCGATCCTTCACAGCAGACGCAATATTTTGTGCATAAGTTGTGTTTTGAACTACTGTTGCACCTGCGGCCAAGCCTGCAAGACCTGTTAAAAACCCGCGACGCGATGGATGACAAGAGCAAGATGATTGAAGATGTGAGTGTTTCATAATGATGTGATGTTGAGTTAAAAATTTATTTTTTGAATGTGGTGTAGATGCCCTCAGCATGCACCACTTTGCCGCCCACCATGGTTAGTACCGAATGAATTTGATCGATCTCTTGAACTGGGATAGAAAAATAATCTTTGGTGAGTACTGCCAAGTCGGCCCATTTGCCCAATTCCAAACTACCTCTGCGTGCGTCATCGTGTGCCAACCATGCACTACCCAATGTATACATGCGCAATGATTGCAAACGATCGGGTGTTTCTTCTGGA
This sequence comes from Betaproteobacteria bacterium, assembly GCA_009921265.1. Classification (GTDB taxonomy): domain Bacteria; phylum Pseudomonadota; class Gammaproteobacteria; order Burkholderiales; family Burkholderiaceae_C; genus Limnohabitans. The sequence goes on from RFYV01000061.1 coordinate 12,900, forward strand.
CCACGCAATGGTGTGCCAGAGGCTGATTTGCCGTCAAGCATCCAACGCAATGCAATAAAGGGGTTGTAGTTAGCAACGCGATGTGCATCGGTGCCCGCGCCAATCGTGACACCCACTCTCATTGCCGTTTTGATGGGTGGCATGCGTTTCAACGCTTCGGCGCCTTTGCTGGCCAAGGTTTTATCACCATCTAAAAACATCGCATCTTGCATGGCCCAGCCAATGCCTAATTTTTTCATTCGTTGAAAACTCTCTTCGGTGCCATCGTTGAGATGCGCAATCGACCAACGCAATTTACTAATTGGTACTTCTTTGTTGACACGTTCCAATACATCGAGCAAATGATGAATGGAAAAATTAGGTTGCCAGTGTTGCGTGAGCGTCATGCCGTTTTCAGCCGCCCATTTGGCAATTTTAAAAAACTCTTCTTTATCTTTATCGGTTGGGTTATCGTTGTTGTACATACCAAACGTGATGCGTTCGCCGATGCCGTTAAAGCGCAACATGCTGTCGCCAAAGCCCATGGGTAACAACTGAGTGAGTTCTTTGAACTCTTCAAACTCTTTGTCTTTCTTTTGTGAAAAATAACTGTAGTTCACACGAATGGTGAGTTCGCCATTGCGCCACACTTGAAAAAGAGGTGCGTATTGTTGGGGCGACATATTGAAACCACCCGGATCCATCAAACCTGTTAAACCCACGCGATTGAGTTCGCTAAAAAATTTACGCGTACCGTCCACTTTTTGCTCAAAAGTAGGAAGTGGGAGTTTGTCAAACAAGGGAACGATACCGCCCACAATTTCACCCGTGTATTGACCTTGCGCCTCACGTACCAACTTACCACCACCCGCCAAATCGCTATCCGAATTGATTTGCAAGGCTTTCATACCTGCAGGATTGAGCAATGCCCATCCATACATCCACTGCACATAAACCAAATGATTGGGCGCAGCCGCTATGATCTCTGCTTGTGTGGGTCTTCTTTTTTCTGCAAATTGCTCTTCGGTCCAACCGCCTGCAACTATCAACCACGTGTTGGGTTGAGCTTTGGCTGCTGCGTCCTTGAGTCGTTGCATCGCTTGCGCAATGCTTTGTGTGCCAAACCAATGCACTTCAGTGCTGTATGACAGTGCTGCACGCACAGCATGAATATGTGAGTCAATCAAACCTGGAATGACTGTTTTGCCTTGTAAATTGATCAACTGGGTTTGTTTACCTGCTAATTTTTTGATGTTGACATTGCTGCCCACCGCTTGAATGCGTCCCTCTCTTACCGCCAAGGCTTGAACCGTATCGGCTTTGGCATTGAGGGTTGATACTTTTCCATTAAAAAGAATGGCGTCGGGAGCTTGTGCTTGTACAGTCAGCGAACCAACGATAAAAGTTGTAGTAAAAACCAAGGCATATCGAAACATAATGTTGTCTCTCGTTGTTTGTATTCGAACATGATAGCCATTTGAGGTGATCTCGCAAGTTGGTGAAACCCTGATTTTGTCTATATGATTTAACAAAAGACAAGTAGGAGACAGACATGGATCGAAGAAAAGTCATCACTGGTTTATTGACGGGCTTGGGCGCTTCATCGGTATGGGCTCAATCCAATCATGCGCATCACGGTGGCGCTTATGAGCGACTCACACAAGCAGGACTCATTGATCGACCACCGCTGGCCGATACGCAAGCGGTATTTGATAGCCCCGCACCCAAAGCAAAGAATCCCGGGCGTTGGGTTGTGAGACCTGCATTGCCATTGCCCCGGAGTGAAATGGCATGGGCCACAGAAATGAAAGGACGCATGCATTTGGTGGGTGGCTACGGTGAACAACGCGTGGATCGTGCGTATCACCATATTTTTGATCCACAACAAAACAGTTGGCTGACGGCCAAAGCATTACCATTGGGTGCCAATCATGTAGGCGTTGCAACGCTCGATAGCAAACTCTTTGCCATTGGTGGTTTTGTTGAACAAAACAGAAAACCGCATGCGCAATCATTTATTTATGACGAAAGAAATGACAGTTGGCAAAGCATTGCTCCTTTGCCGCAAGCATGTGGATCGGTTGCATGCGTGATTCTCAATGGCCAATTGCACACCATTGGTGGCGCCATCGGTGACAACTTTGACACCAAAAAATCAATCGATTGGCATCGGGTCTATAACGCACAAACCGATCGATGGGAACAACGAGCGCCATTACCCACTGCGCGTGATCATGTGGCGGCCATTCCTATCAATGGTTTGATTCATGTGATTGGCGGTCGTGTGGATAGTTTTCATACCAATTCCAATTTGCATCATGTGTACGACCCAAAAGCAGACAAGTGGAGTATGCGCAATCCATTACCGACTGCTCGATCAGGGCATGGGGCGGGTGTGTTGGATGGCAAAATTTTCATCATGGGTGGCGAGGGCACAAACCGTGTATTTGGTCAAAATGAAGCTTACGATTTACAAAAAGACAGTTGGGAGCAATACGCGCCCATGATCACGCCCAGACATGGTTTAGGCGCAACCACCTTGGGCTCATGGATTCATGTGGCAGGCGGCGGTGCAGTAATGGGCGGCAGCATTCAAACGTCGATTCACGAGTCGTTTACTTTGAACGGGTAATGAAGGTGTGACTTGACATCAAAAAATGATTGATTTATGGTTCACCCGTTTTAAAAATTTTTACAAACAGGAGATTTCAATGGCAACACGTTTTCAAAACAATGCAATCGGTTTGGTACTTTCTCTGTTTATGACTTTGAGTTTTGCGGCTGATCCAAAAAAAGATGCGCCCGCCGCAGACCCCACCGTTAAAAAATCAGATTCAGGTATTTGTCATGACAAAACAAGCCCATCTTATGGCAACACCAAAAAGTTCACGGCATTTGCAAGCCTGGATGAATGCGTTAAGAGTGGTGGAAAGCCACCAGCGAACGCACCCGCAGCTGCAGCGGCCACTCCGATTATCAAAAAATCGGATTCAGGTATTTGTCACGATTCCAAAAGCCCACACTACGAGCGCACCAAAAAATTCACAGAATTTAAAACTGTGGATGAGTGCTTGAAGAGCGGTGGTAAGCTACCGAAATAATTTTTTAAATTTTTTCAACCTGATTCAAAGAAAATCCGGCAATTTTTTTATAGTCGTCGGATATTTTTTGTAACTCGGCCTGACTGATCACATCATCGATGTGTTTAAACGGTTGACCGCCTGTGAGTTCATCCACTTTGATATTTATGAAATCAGGAGGCGTTGTACGGTTGGTTTGCACCACCTTCGATGTCAATGGCCTGCGAATATTTTCATAGGCATGCAAAGCTTTGGCGTCTTGAACTCCCAGCATTTGAATTTGATCGGCCAGCACGCGTGCGTCGATTAAACCTTGTGCGCTGCCGTTCGACCCACGCGGGTACATTGGGTGCGCCGAGTCACCGATAAATGTGACGCGACCAAACGTCCACTGATCGATGGGATCTTTGTCCACCATGGGGTATTCCAAAATGGATTGTGCATTGCGAATCAATGCAGTCACATCCAACCAATCAAAGATCCAGTCTTTGTAGATAGGTAACACATCTTCTAAGCGACCTTGTTTGTTCCAATCGTTTTGCGTCTCGCCTGTTGTACGAATTTCAGCCATCCAATTGATCAATTGATTGCCTTGATCGTCATAAGCATCAATGATGGGATAAATCACCATCTTGCCTGTTTCAATAGAGCCCACACGCATATAACTTTTGCCGGTGAGGATAGGGGAATGTGCCGTCACACCACGCCACGTTTGAATCCCCGTAAAAGCCAATTGTTCATTGGGATAATACTGTTTGCGAATCGCCGAGTTGATGCCATCAGCGGCAATCGCTAAATGACAAGTCACATCGGGTATGGATTGATGTTGACTATCCGTGAAGTGCAATTTCACATGCGAATCGTTTTGTGTGAGCGACTGCAAGCGATAACCCAAATGCACATGATCTGCGCCAACGCGCGACACACATGCGTCAAATAAAATACGATGTAACTTTCCGCGATGAATACCTATTTCGGGAATCGCATATCCCGCATGACGACCGCGCAACTCTTTAAAAATGAATTGACCCCAGCGATTAAAAAAAACACTTTCATAATTTTCAATACCCACCGCTTCAATCTCACTTTGCAAGCCGAGCACTTGCAACTCTTTCATCGCATGCGGCAACAAGGTGATGCCAACGCCTAGTTCTTTGATTTCAGAAGCCGCCTCAAACACATGGCATTCAATGCCACGCTCGTGCAAGTGCAAAGCCAAAGCTAAACCAGCGATACCGCCGCCCACGATCGCCAAATCAACTTGCATAGACATTATTCACCCTCGATCTGTTTAGAACGAATAACATTGCCCCAACGTGGGTAGTCTTTAACAACGATTTGATTGAGTTCTTGCGGCGTAGACGCCGATGCGTCCAAGCCTGCACGACCCAATAATTCTTTGATTTCATTGGTACGCAAAATGGCCATAAATTCGGTGTTCAATCGACTCACGATTGGCACGGGTGTTTTTGCAGGCACAAAGAAAGCGTACCAAAGATCCACGTCAATGCGCTTAACACCCATCTCGTCAAAAGTGGGCACATCGGGTGACACGGGATGACGTTTGCTACTTCCAACTGCAAGCGCCAGCAAGCGACCCGCTTTGACTTGGCTTTGCGCCACATGAACAGGTAAAAAACCAACGTTGAGTTCACCCGCTAACAAATCTTGGATGTAACCCGCAGAACCGCGATAAGGCACGTGCAACATAAATGTGTTGCTCTCGAGTTTGAATAACTCCATCGCCATGTGGTGCGGTGTACCAACGCCGGGGGAACCAAAGTTAATAGAACCTGGTTTTTGTTTGGCCATTTGAATCAATTCATTGACTGATTTGATGCCCACTTTTGGATTGGCAACCAACATCAAAGTACCATATGCAGCCATCGATACAGAAGCAAAATCTTTGACTGGATCAAAGTTCACGTTCTTATACATCTGTGAGGCCATCAACATGGTGTTGGCCCCCATTAAAATCGTATAACCATCTGCTGCAGATTTGGCAACGGCATCGGCTCCGATGTTGCCACTAGCTCCTGGCTGATTTTGCACAATCACCGATTGAGCTAAACGCTCACTCAACTTTGGCGCAACTGCACGAGCAATCGTGTCCATGCCAGTGCCAGGGGTAAAAGGCACAATGATTTTGATCGGTTGTTGGGGATAGGGCGCTTGTGCAAATGACAAGGCTGTAAAAACAAGCACAGCAAAAGCAATGAATCGTTGAATCAACATATTTTTTTATCCTTAAGGTGTGGAATTAATTAGAGTTTAATTTTGAACAAGCGCGCGGCATTATCTTGAAAAAAGGATTGACGCACAGCAGGTGTCATGTCGATGTTTTCTAAGATCGACACTTCTTCAGGCACGTATTGATAAGGATAATCCATCGCATACATCACACGATCATTGCCCATGAATTCTTGGGTGAACTTGAGCGCTGGCCCCCAAGCAACACCACTGTTGGTGATGTGGAAATTATTTTTTAAATAATCACTGGGCTTGCGCTGAATGGGTTGCACCGATGGATAGCGTTTGGATTTAACAGTGGCCGTGTGCATGTAATCCAATCGATATGCCCAAAACGGTAAGGCCTCACCCATGTGTCCCAAAATAACTTGCAACTTTGGAAAGCGATCGAACACACCCGACGTGATCATTCGCAGAGCATGCAAACCCGTTTCAATGCCGAAGCCATAAATAGCGCCATCTAAACCTGCTTCTAAAAATGGTTGAATCATTTTTTCGGGCAGGGCGTTGGGGTGCAAATAAATCGGCGTGTCCATTGCTTCAGCCGCTTCAAAAATAGGCCAAAACTTGGTGTCGGATAAATACTCACCATGCGTATGCGAGTTAATCACCACCGAGTGCATGTTCAATTGATTGACACCACGCTGAATTTCTTTGGCAGCCGCTTCTGGGTCTTGGGGCGCAACGGCAATCATGCCTGCAAACCGAGTGGGGTGACGGGCAATGGCCGCCGCTAAAAAATTATTGGCCTCGGGTGCATAAGCCACTGCGGTCGCTTTGTCCATGATTTGCACGCCAGGGGATGTGAGCGCCAAAACTTGAATGTCAACGCCACTGGCGTCCATGTGCGCGATGCGTAAATCGTCCATGTCTTGGAGCGAGCGCATGATGTGCTGAGCGCGTTCACTTGCGCTTGACATATAAAAACCCATGAGGTTTTTAAAGCCCACATCGACATCCTTACCCTCCAAAATCTTCTCGTAAATGCGGATCATCTCGGGGGGCGAAAAGGCCTCCTCAGTGGCAATGCGCTTGTAACTACGGGTGGGGAGCACGGGTTTGGGCTGATTCATGGTCTGTTTTATTGCTGATAGGGTGAAACCCATGCATTCTATATTTTCTCAAGATTTATCGATTTATTTATTAAAAACCAATAAAAAGAATACTTTAGAA
>RFYV01000062.1 GCA_009921265.1 Betaproteobacteria bacterium
GAGCAGGCGCGCCTGCTCCTTCAAATGTGACTTCAATGCCTTTTGCAGTGGCCTTTGCGCCAACGGTTTTGGTTTGAAGCATGATGTTGTCAAAGCGATGCGCATTCATTTTTTGCCATACCTTGACCAAATCACGATCCGCACCTTGCATCAATGCGTCCATCATTTCGACCACATCTAAACGCGCACCCAAGGTGCTGTAAACGGTTCCCATTTCAAGACCAATGATGCCACCACCCAATATCAGCATACGCTGAGGCACCTCTTTGAGGCCCAATGCGCCCGTGCTATCAACCACGCGCGGATCCTCTGGTATAAACGGCAAACGTACTGCTTGACTACCTGCTGCAATGATGCAATTTTTAAAACCGATTATTTTTTGTGTGCCTGTTTTTTCTTGTGCGGTACCTGTTGTTTCTTCAACAATCAAATTATGTGCATCTGTAAACGCACCATAACCACGCACAGTAGTGACCTTGCGCATTTTGGCCATGGCAGCCAATCCACCAGTTAATTTGCCAATGACTTTTTCTTTGTGCGATCTGAGCTTATCGATGCTCACCTTGGGGTTTCCAAAATCAACACCCAAATCGGCCATGTGACTCACTTCGTCCATCACGGACGCCACATGCAACAAAGCTTTGGATGGAATACATCCCACGTTCAGGCATACACCACCCAAAGCTGCATATCTTTCAACCAAAATGACTTTCAATCCAAGATCAGCGGCTCTGAATGCGGCGGAATACCCACCAGGACCCGCACCCAAGACCAACAAATCGCATTGCATATCAACAGCGCCAACAAAACTACTGGAGATAGGAACAGATACTGGAGCAGGAGATACGGATGCAACACTAACTGGCTCCTTGACCGGTTGAGGACTGGGTGCTGATGGCGCACTTGGAGCGGGTGCAACGTCATTTGCATCTAAAGTAAGAACCACTGTTCCTTGATTGATTTTGTCACCCAGCTTGACTTTGATTTGTTGAACCACGCCACCATGAGAAGCAGGAATTTCCATCGATGCCTTATCGGATTCAACTGTGAGCAAACTTTGCTCGGGCTTGATGGTGTCACCAGGCTTGACCAATATTTCGATCACCGCCACATCTTTAAAGTCTCCAATATCAGGGACATGAATTTCTATGATTGCCATTTTCAATCCTTAAAGAAGTACGCGGCGAAAATCGCTCAAAATTTGACCTAAGAACGCGTTAAATCGCGCTGCAGATACCCCATCGATCACGCGATGATCCCACGTCAAACTGAGGGGCAACATCAAACGAGGTACAAATTGTTTGCCGTCCCACACGGGCTCCATCGTACTTTTACAAACACCCAAGATGGCCACTTCAGGCGCATTGATTATGGGCGTGAAATATTTACCCCCAATGCCACCCAAGCTTGAAATTGTGAAAGAGGCACCCATCATTTCTGCTGGACTGAGTTTTCCTTCGCGTGCTTTTTTAGCAAGTTCGGACATCTCTTGGCTGATTTGCAAGATGCCTTTTTGGTCGGCATTTTTAATAACGGGCACCATCAAACCATTGGGCGTATCGGCGGCAAAACCAATATGCCAATAATTTTTATAAACCAATGCATCGCCATCGAGTGAGCTATTAAATTCTGGATATTTTTTGAGTGCAGCAACACAGGCTTTGATTAAAAACACAAGCATCGTTACTTTGACGCCCGATTTTTCATTTTCTTTATTGGTAGAAATTCTGAATGCTTCTAACTCTGTGATGTCTGCATCGTCGTGATTGGTGACCGCAGGAATCATAATGGCGTTGCGCAACAAATTGGCACCGCTAATTTTTTTGATGCGACCCATTTCTTTGCGCTCGATGGTGCCAAACTTGGCAAAGTCCACTTGTGGCCATGGAATCAAACCCAGTCCTGCGCCTGAATTACCACCAGAGCCATTGCTTTGTTGCGCTTTGGTTTGCATCGAGCCCGACATCACAGCACTGGTGAAATTTTGAACGTCTTCAAGAGTGATGCGACCTTTGTTACCAGAGCCTTTGACTTCATTTAAGGGGACACCCAACTCGCGTGCAAATTTTCTAATCGATGGAGACGCGTGAGGAAGTTGAGCTGATGGTATTTCTTGTGGTTGGCGTGCTTGAGCAGCAACAACGGGTGCAGGAGCAGATGGCGCAGGGGATGAAACAGTTGCAGCAACTGGGGCAACGACTGCAGCAACCGCTGGTGCTACATGTGCAGGAGGGGCCGTCGCCGCCTCGCCCGATACTTCGATAACAGCCAACAAATCACCGATGTTGAGTTTGTCGCCCATCTTGACTTTGAGCTCTTTGAGAACGCCAGTTGCAGAAGAAGGAATTTCCATTGAAGCTTTATCTGATTCAACAGTAACCAACGATTGTTCAACTTTGATGTTGTCGCCTGGTTTTACCAACAACTCAATCACTGCCACGTCTTTGAAGTCGCCAATATCAGGAACTTTGATTTCTATTGATGCCATGATTTTTTTCTCCGACTTTATGCGTACAAAGGGTTGATTTTGTCAATTTGAATGCCGTATTTGGTAATGGCCTCTGCCACTTTTTCTAACGGTAATTCACCATCTTCATGTAATGATTTGAGTGCAGCAATGACGATGTAATGTCGATTGATTTCAAAATGCTCGCGTAGTTTTTTGCGGAAATCGCTGCGACCAAAACCATCGGTGCCTAACACTTTATAAGCACGTCCCTTAGGTATATACGCACGGATCTGATCGGCAAATGATTTCATGTAGTCTGTGGATGCAACCACGGGGCCTGCATACGCACCCAATTGATCTGCGACAAATGCGGTACGTGGTTTATCAGTGGGATGCAACAAGTTCCAACGGTCGGTAGCTGCGCCTTCGCGTGCCAATTCATTGAAGCTGGTGCAACTCCAAACATTAGCAGCGATACCCCAATCTTTGGCCAGCAATTCACGAGCAGCAATGGATTCACGCAAAATAGAACCTGACCCTAATAAATTAACGCGCAATGATTTTTTGACGCCCTCGCCTTTTTGTAACAAATACATGCCTTTGATGATTTGCTCTTCGGTTCCTTTTTCAAGACCAGGCATTGGATAGTTTTCATTAAGCAGCGTGAGGTAATAAAAAACATTTTCTTGTTTTTCAACCATGCGCTTAAGTCCATGTTGCATGATGACACCGATTTCGTGTGCAAAGGTGGGGTCATAGCTGATGCAATTGGGAATCGTGCCCGCCAAAATATGGCTGTGGCCATCTTCGTGTTGTAATCCTTCCCCATTAAGCGTTGTGCGACCCGATGTGCCTCCGAGCAAAAATCCTCTGGCTTGCATGTCACCCGCCGCCCACGCCAAATCTCCCACGCGTTGAAAACCAAACATCGAGTAATACACATAAAACGGAATCATGATGCGGTTATTGGTGGAGTAAGAAGTAGCTGCCGCAATCCAACTGCTGATACCACCCGCTTCGTTGATGCCTTCTTGCAAAATTTGACCTTGCTTGTCTTCCTTGTAGTACATCACTTGGTCTTTATCAACAGGCGTGTATTGTTGTCCTGCTGGGTTATAAATTCCAATTTGTCTAAATAAACCTTCCATGCCAAACGTACGCGCTTCATCAACCAAAATAGGAACCACACGAGGCCCAATGGCTTGATCACGCAACAATTGAGTTAAGAATCGAACATAAGCTTGAGTCGTAGAAATTTCGCGACCCTCAGCGGTTGGCTCTAAAACCGCTTTAAAAACATCAAGGGAAGGCACCGTGAATTGCTCGTCAGCTTTGACACGGCGGTGCGGCAAATAACCACCCAATGCGTTTCGACGCTCATGCAAATATTGCATCTCAGGTGTATCGTCAGCTGGCTTATAAAAAGGCAGCTTGGCTAAATCGCTATCTGGGATTGGAATATTGAATCGATCACGAAAAATTTTGATATCTTCATCGGTAAGTTTTTTGGTTTGATGAACCGTATTTTTACCCTCGCCTGCAGAACCCATACCAAAACCTTTGACGGTTTTAATCAATAAAACGGTCGGTTGCCCTTTGTGCTTCACTGCTGCTGCATAAGCCGCATAAACTTTTTGCGGATCATGTCCGCCGCGACGCAAATTCCAAATTTCGTCGTCGCTCATCTTGGCAACCATCTCTAATGTTTTGGGATCCTTGCCAAAGAAATTTTTTCTCACATAGGCGCCGTCATTGGCTTTGAGGGCTTGGTAGTCCCCGTCTAGAGTTTCCATCATGACGCGATGCAACGCGCCATCTTTGTCACGAGCAAGCAATGGATCCCAGTTACTACCCCAAATGAGCTTGATCACATTCCAGCCCGTGCCACGAAACTCGCTTTCGAGTTCTTGAATGATTTTTCCGTTGCCACGCACGGGGCCATCGAGTCGTTGCAAATTGCAGTTCACAATAAAAATAAGATTGTCTAAATTTTCGCGCGCTGCCAAACCAATTGCACCCAACGATTCGACTTCGTCCATCTCGCCGTCACCACAAAAAACCCAAACCTTGCGGTTTTCGGTGTTGGCAATACCGCGGGCGTGTAAATATTTAAGAAAGCGTGCTTGATAGATGGCCATCAAAGGGCCCAAGCCCATCGATACGGTTGGGAACTGCCAAAACTCGGGCATCAGCTTGGGGTGTGGATAGCTCGATAGCCCCTTGCCATCGACCTCTTGTCTGAAATTTAACAACTGCTCTTCGCTTAAGCGACCTTCAAGAAATGCACGCGCATAAACACCAGGTGAAACATGGCCTTGAATAAATAACAAATCACCGCCGTGATTTTCATTTTCAGCGTGCCAAAAATGATTAAAGCCTGCGCCAAACAAATGCGCCAACGAAGCAAATGAACCGATGTGACCGCCTAAATCGCCACCGTCTTCTGGATTGTGTCGATTGGCCTTGACGACCATCGCCATAGCATTCCAACGCATATATGCACGTAATCGCTCTTCAATTTCAATATTTCCAGGGCAACGCTCTTCTTGATCGGTTTCAATCGTATTAATATAGCCCGTGTTTGCAGAAAACGGCATGTCGATGCTACTTTCTCTGGCATGCTCCAACAATTGCTCTAATAAAAAGTGCGCGCGCTCTGGTCCTTCGGCGGAAATGACGGCTGATAAGGCGTCTAACCACTCACGCGTCTCTTGACTATCGGCATCGTTAATGGCGAAAGTTTTTAAATCATTAGGTAGTGCTGACATGCGATGCTCCTTGTTCGTTTTAAGTTTTATTTATAGTTTTATATCCTAAGTTCATATTTTCTTACATTTTAATTAAAATTTCAAATGGTAAATATATATTTCATAATAAAAAATTTTAAAACCATGGATTTATTACTAAACTTGACTTGTGCGAATTAATTACCCTCAAATAAAAGCTATTCCAAAAAAACTCAGCCAAAAGTGGCTGAATTGGTGGCGAGTTCAAAGCCCAAGCCATCAAGACCGCTTGGCACTGCTAGCCCCTTTGGGCGCGGTCACTTTGTTCTTTGTCGCTATCGTTGTAACCATTGCCTACCTTCGAATTGAAGAAATCGAAAGAGAACAAGAAAGTGCGCAACGCGAACTCGAATACGCACAGCAACAACTGCGATTGAAATTGCTCGATAGACAAGAGCAATTGATGCGAATCGCCAGAGAAATATCCAATAAGGAAATCAACCCCGAAGAATTTATCAAAGAATCTGAAGGCTTGGTTACACAATATCCTGAAATCAATTCAATTACCTGGATAGATCAAAACCAACGCATCAAGTCTAATTTTTCGGCACCATCTGTACAAATCAATCAAATGCGCGCCGTTGGCGAGAAATTAAAGCAAACAGAAACCATCAACACATTCAATCTCGCCAAAGATTTAAAGATTTCTGTTTATTCAGAGCCTATTTATTCCAATACCAAAGGGCAAAGCATAGAAAGTATTTTGGAACTGCACTTACCCATCACCATGCATTCCAAATTTGAGGGTGTGATCATTGCGGATTTTTCGATCGATGGCTTACTGCGATACACCATTCCAACCGACATTCGTTCACACCATGCGGTTGCTTTTTTGGATGGCAAAGGAAATATTCTTGCAGGTCAATCGATCTCATCCATCAACCGCAAAAACTCACTTATTCCTTGGTCAAATAAAACCTTTGACTTCGCCATTCCTGTGTCACCTGTTGGCAATAGTCTCAACTTAAGGGCTCAAACTTACCGAACCTCACAGGGATTGATTGGCAACGGTATGTTTTGGCTGGTAATGGCACTCAGTGGCATCACCGCTTGGTTACTGATTGGAACATGGCGACACACACGTCGACGACTGCAAGCGCAGCAAGCTTTGATTGCAGAAACGAATTTTCGCCGTGCCATGGAAAACTCGATTTTGACGGGTATGCGGGCCATGGACTTGAACGGCAAGATTACTTACGTGAATGCAGCTTTTTGTCAAATGACGGGTTGGACTGAAGCAGAGTTGGTGGGCCTCATGCCGCCATTTCCGTATTGGCCTGAAGAGGACAAAGAAATATTAACCAGTAAATTAGCAGACGAATTACAAGGCCGAACCACGTCGAGTGGATTTCAAGTGCGCGTGAAAAGAAAAAATGGAACAGTGTTTGATGCACGTCTATACGTTTCGCCGTTGATTGACGCACGGTCAAAGCACACAGGTTGGATGACCTCCATGACCGACATCACCGAACCCAATCGCATTCGAGAACAACTCACCGCGTCCTATGAGCGCTTTACCAAAGTACTAGAAGCATTGGACGCGTCGGTGTCAGTTGCCCCACTAGGAAGCGCTGAGCTTTTATTCACCAATAAACTCTATCGACTTTGGTTTGGCAATCTCAGCAATGGCCATCTTCAAATGGTGACACAAGCAGGAACACCCGAAACAAAATCATCTAACTCTAACGATTCGGTTGATGATTTGGCAGGCTTTCCCGTAGCGGGCATTACCGAAACTTTGGCTGAAAATGCAGAGATTTTTATACCTAAACTTAACAAGTGGCTAGAGGTTCGATCTCGTTATCTCAATTGGGTCGATGGGCGATTGGCTCAAATGGTGATTGCAACTGATATCACGCCGCGACGTTTGGCCGAGGAACAATCATCACTCCAAGCAGAACGCGCGCAATCGGCCAGTCGACTTATCACCATGGGTGAAATGGCCTCTAGCGTTGCGCACGAACTCAATCAACCGCTCACTGCCATTAGCAATTACTGCAACGGCATGGTCTCGCGCATTCAAGGCAAACAAATATCGGATGAAGAACTTCTTAAAACATTAGAAAAAACAGCACATCAAGCACAAAGAGCGGGTCAAATTATTCAGCGCATAAAAAGTTTTGTTAAACGAAGTGAGCCCAACCGCATAGCGTCCAATATCACAGAGATGGTGACAGAAGCTTTGGAGCTTGCTAACATCGAATTGCGCAGACGTATGGTCAAACTCAATTACACGTTTGCTCACGGTCTGCCCCAAGTCATGGTTGACCCAATTTTGATTGAACAAGTTTTAATCAACCTATTAAAAAATGCCGCCGAATCCATTGATATCGCCAATCGGCCTCACCATCAACGTTTGGTTCAACTGCATGTCATGCCTGCTGAAATGCAAGGGCAATCGGCGGTTTTATTCAAGGTCACCGACAGCGGTAAAGGATTGGCCCCTGAGGTGTTGGATCGCTTATTTGAAGCATTTTTCTCTACAAAAACAGAAGGTATGGGAATTGGACTGAATTTATGCCGTAGTATTGTGGAATCCCACCATGGAAGAATGCAGGCTGAGAACCTCTACAATGAGACAGAAATTGTTGGATGTCAGTTTTCCTTTTGGCTTCCTGCCTGGATCGAACATTTGTCTACCTAATCATCATCGCGATACCCAGTTACCCGGAGCTTTCAATGAGTTTGATTCCTAAAAAAGGCACTATTTACATCGTCGATGATGATGAAGCGGTTCGTGATTCTTTGCAGTGGTTGTTAGAGGGCAAAGACTATCGCGTTCGTTGTTTTGATTCTGCCGAAACATTTTTAAATCGTTACGACCCAAAAGAAGTCGCTTGTTTAATTGTTGACATTCGCATGGGCGGCATGACAGGGCTTGAATTACAAGATCGATTGGTCGAGCGCAAATCACCTTTGCCTATCGTATTCATTACTGGACACGGCGACGTACCAATGGCAGTTGACACCATGAAAAAAGGTGCCATGGACTTCATCCAAAAACCATTCAAAGAAGAAGAATTGGTCTCTTTGGTTGAACTCATGCTCGAACAAGCCAAGGAATCCTTTGCAGACTACCAATTGGCGGCTAATCGCGATGCTCTGATGGCCAAGCTCACTTCACGCGAGGCGCAAGTACTTGAGCGAATCGTCGCGGGTCGGCTGAACAAACAAATTGCAGATGATTTAGGCATCAGCATTAAAACTGTTGAAGCGCATCGCGCTAACATCATGGAAAAATTAAACGCCAATACCGTAGCCGATTTACTTAAAATCGCATTAGGCCCAACCGGAACCAAAACATAAATTATTCAACCTGATCAGCGCCCGCTCATGCGGGCGTTTTCATTACATACACGGGGATCGATTCTATGACAGCTCAAATCATTGACGGCAATCTTCTTTCCAAAAAAATTCGTGCTGATATCGCTATCCAAGTCACAGCACTGGCTGCAAAAGGTATCCAACCGGGCTTGGCTGTTATTTTGGTTGGTGAAGATTCGGCCAGTCAGGTTTATGTTCGAAACAAAGTGAAAGCATGCGAAGACGTTGGGTTTTATTCACTCTTAGAAAAATACGATGCACAAACAACAGAAAAAAAATTGTTGGCACGCGTGGAAGCTCTCAACCACGATCCAAAAATTCATGGTATTTTGGTTCAGTTGCCACTGCCCTCTCACATCGATAGCCAGCGTGTGATCGAAGCTATTTTTCCTCATAAAGATGTCGATGGCTTTCATGTGGCCAGTGCAGGCGCACTTATGACGGGTTTGCCAGGTTTTTGGCCTTGCACGCCACATGGATGTATGAAAATGCTCGAGAACATTGGGTACGATTTAAAGGGTAAACACGCAGTTGTGATCGGTCGCAGCAACATCGTTGGTAAACCCATGGCCATGATGCTTTTGCAACAAAGCGCAACCGTCACCATTTGCCACAGCCAAACCCATAATCTCAAAGAGATCACATTGCAAGCCGATGTCATCATTGCCGCTGTTGGCAAACGCAATATTCTCACCGCCGATATGGTCAAAGCAGGTGCGGTTGTATTAGATGTAGGAATGAATCGAAACGACGAAGGTAAGTTGTGTGGTGACGTCGACTTTGAGGGTGTCAAACAAGTAGCAAGTTACATCACACCTGTACCTGGCGGTGTGGGTCCTATGACCATCACTTTATTATTAACCAATACTTTGAAATCAGCTCAAATAAATATTCACTGAATCTATGAACTCCACATTACTCAATCCTTTATTAGACTTTTCTGGTTTGCCACGTTTTTCAGAAATCAAACCCGAAGACATTGAATCGGATATTGATGATTTACTTTATATTTGCAACGCAGCCCTGACATTGGTCACTGAACCCGATTTCCCGCCCACTTGGAATGAATTAGCGCACACCTTAGACGTTACTACCGAGCGACTTAGTCGCGCATGGGGAATGGTGACTCATTTGCATGCAGTGATGGACTCACCCGAACTGCGTGAGGCCTATACACAAACATTGCCCACAGTGACTGAGTTTTGGACTCGCTTGGGTAGCGATGAAAAGCTTTACGCAAAATACAAAGCCATTGATACAAATACGCTCACCTCCGAGCAAAAACGTGCGCACGCTTTGCTCCTCAGAAATTTTGTTTTATCAGGCGCCGAGCTAACAGGTGAAGCCAAAGCTCGCTTTGCACACATTCAAGAGCGCCAAGCTCAATTGACGCAACAGTTTAGCGAGCATGTGATGGACGCCACCGATTCATGGCAGTTGATCGTGAATCTCGACGAGCTCGACGGCGTGCCCTCAGATGTGATCGAAGCCGCCCGTGAAGCTGCGCAATCCAAGGGTGAGACAGGCTACCTTCTTACGCTCAGAATGCCTTGTTACTTACCCGTGATGCAATTTACAAAAAATTCAAATTTGCGTGAAAAAATCTACCGTGCTTATTCCACGCGTGCATCCGATCAATCGGCACAAAAAGAGTTTGACAATTCAGCATGCATGAAAGAAATATTGCAATTGCGACACGAAGAAGCGCAACTCTTAGGCTATCAAAATTTTGCGCAAGTTTCTTTGGCCACCAAAATGGCAGAGTCTGAAGAACAAGTAATTCAATTTTTACGCCATCTGGCACAAAAAGCCAAGCCCTCTGCGCTCATCGATTTAAAAGAGATTCGAGAATTTGCCAGTCAAGAACTAGGCATTGAGCAACTCAAGCCTTGGGATTTTACTTTTATCTCCGAAAAACTCAAAGAAAAACGCTACGCATTCAGCGAACAAGAAGTAAAACAGTATTTCACTGCGCCCAAAGTTCTTGAAGGACTTTTTAAAATTGTTGAAACGCTTTTTGAAGTGTCGATTCGATTGGACAAAGGAAGCACCTGGCACCCAGACGTGCGACTCTACAGAATTGAGCGTGACTCGCAATTGGTGGGACAGTTTTATTTAGATCCCAGCGCGCGCAACGCCAAACGCGGAGGCGCTTGGATGGACGATGTTCGATCGCGCTGGCTCAGGCCTGACAACCAACAACTTCAAACACCGGTTGCGCATTTGGTTTGCAACTTCGCACCCAGTGTGGGCTCCAACCCACCCCTACTGACTCACGACGATGTGATTACTTTGTTTCATGAGTTTGGCCACGGGTTGCATCACTTACTCACTCAAATCAATGAGCGCGACGTCGCTGGCATCAGTGGTGTTGAGTGGGATGCTGTGGAGTTGCCCAGCCAATTCATGGAAAACTTTTGTTGGGAATGGTCAGTGATTCGTCATATGACTGCGCACGTCGAAACGCAAGAATCATTGCCGCGCGCTTTGTTTGAAAAGATGTTGGCCGCTAAAAACTTTCAAAGTGGGCTTCAAACATTACGTCAAATCGAATTTTCTCTCACCGATATACTGCTGCACATGAGAACTGACGCCTGCGATCATATTTTAGAAATTGTGAGCGAAGTTCGACAAGAGGTTGCGGTCATTATTCCACCCGACTGGAATCGATCAATTCATTCGTTTGGTCATATTTTTGCAGGTGGTTACGCTGCGGGCTATTACAGTTACAAATGGGCCGAGGTTTTAAGCGCAGATGCGTATTCTGCGTTTGAAGAAACTGCGCTCGCTGATGGCTCTTTTAATCCAGAAACAGGTCGACAATATCGCCAATCAATTCTTGAGGTTGGTGGCAGTCGTTCTGCCATGGAATCTTTCAAAGCGTTTAGAGGACGCGAGCCGACGATTAACGCTTTGCTTCGTCACCAAGGCATGCAAAACTAATCGATCACGAATAAATAATTTTTTCGATACCCTTTGCGCTAGATAGCAAACACACATTTGCTTTTTGAAATGCAAAGACACCCACCGTTAAAACACCAGGCCATTGACTCACTTGCGATTCAAATGCAAAGGGTTGATCGATCGATAAACCACTCACATCCAAAATCAATTGACCGTTATCGGTGACAAAGTTTTGACCCTCTTTTTGACGTATGACGGCTTTGCCGCCCATGTCTTCAAATCTTTGGATTAAGTACGAACACGACATCGGCACAACTTCTACAGGCAACGCAAACTTGCCCAGTACCTCAACCCTTTTACTTGCATCCGCAATACAAACGAATTGATCGGCCATCGCAGCCAAAATTTTTTCGTGGGTAAGGGCTGCCCCGCCTCCTTTGATCATGAAGCCCTGATGATCGATTTCATCGGCTCCATCGATATAAACAACTAATCGCGAGACCGCAGATGCGTCATAAACTGCAATGCCATGGCTTTTTAATCGTTGCGTCGTTGCCTGCGAGCTTGATACCGCACCTTTGATTTGCTGTTTGATGGTGGCCAAAGCATCAATAAAATGATTCACTGTCGAGCCCGTGCCCACACCGATGACCTCACCTTGCCCCACATAATCCAAAGCCGCTTTGCCAACCATGGCTTTGAGCTGATCTTGGCTCATTAGAGTGGTGTTGCTGTTCATGGGCGAAAATCCATCCTTGTTTCAAAACCTAGAGTTTAGCCATGTCCTTGATTCCCTATGCACTCACGCGTCCCTTTTTATTTGCTATGGACCCTGAAGAGGCCCACGATCAAATGCTATCTCTCTTGGCCAAAACTCAAAATACACCGCTTCAATGGTCTTATTGCCAAGGCCTGATTAACGATCCCGTCACAGTTGCTGGGCTTCGCTTTCCCAATCGCGTGGGTTTAGCGGCAGGCTTGGATAAAAACGCCCGTTGTATCGATGCCTTTTCGGCCATGGGATTTGGATTTGTTGAGGTGGGAACCGTCACCCCCAAGGCTCAGCCTGGTAACCCCAAGCCGCGGATGTTTCGCTTGCCTCAGGCGCATGCGCTGATTAATCGACTGGGCTTTAACAATGACGGGTTGGATCAATTTATTGCAAACGTCCAATTGACTGAGTGCAGAAAACCCGCGCAAAAAAAATCCATGTTGTTGGGTTTGAATATTGGAAAAAATGCGTCAACACCCATTGAACAAGCCACTGATGACTATCTGATTGGCCTTGAAGGTGTTTATGCCCATGCAGATTATGTGACCGTTAATATTTCAAGTCCCAACACCCATCAACTGCGAAGTTTGCAAACCGATGAAGCGCTTGATTCATTGATACGTGCGTTAGAAAACAAAAGACAGGCATTGCAAGCAAAATATCAAAAACATACGCCCATCTTCATCAAAATCGCACCCGATCTCGATGAGTTACAAATTCAAAGCGTTTCTCACACCCTGTTGCGACACGTTGATACGTCATCTGCTCAATCATGGGGAATCATTGCTACCAACACAACCATCGATAAACAAACAGTGCAACATCTTGAGCACGCCCAAGAAACCGGCGGCCTGTCAGGCTCTCCCGTCTTTGAAAAAAGCAATCGCATCATTCAACAATTGCGACAAACCTTAGACGCTCAAATTCCCATTATTGGTGTTGGTGGCATCCTCAGTGGTGCAGATGCAGTAGCAAAAATAAAAGCAGGAGCCGATTTGGTTCAAATTTATACAGGCCTCATTTATAAAGGCCCCGCTCTCATCACTGAATGCGCCTCATCGATTCAAAAATATTTTCAATCGAATAGTTAATTTTTCAATCGTTAAGAAGTTGTAGCACGGCGTCACCAATGGCCAAACTGCTAGTCAATCCTGGCGACTCAATTCCAAACAAATGAACCAATCCTGCAACTCCATGCGTTTGCGGGCCTTGAATCAAAAAATCTGCAGACGCGTCCTTGGGCCCACTGATTTTGGGTCGAATGCCCGCATAACCAGGCTCCAAAGCACCGTCGGGCAGTGTAGGCCAGTATTTGCGCACCTCTGCATAAAAAGCGTCTCCACGACTGAGATCTACCTCTAAATCATGCGGGTCATCGACCCATTGCACATCAGGACCAAACTTGGCTTGATTGCCCAAGTCCAAAGTTAAATGAACGCCAAGGCCTGCTGCCTCTGGAACGGGATAGATCAAATGCTGGAAGGGTGACTTTCGACTCAGTGTGAAGTAGTTGCCTTTGGCGTAATACGGCGTAGGCGCAAACGAAGATGCATAGCCTTCAATCAATTGGGCCAGCAGTGGCGCTGATAAGCCTGTAGCATTAATCAAATATTGACTCGCAATCCAAGTGTTGTCTTGCATGGTTAATTCAAAGCCGTGATCTGTTGGTAACACCCGATTGACGCTGGCATAAAAAACCACCACACCACCCGCATTTTCAAAATCACCTTGATAACTCAACATCAAAGCATGGCTATCCACAATACCCGTGCTGGGTGAAACAAGTGCAGCTTTACAAAATAATTGGGGTTCTAATTCGCAGGCTTGTTGCGCGTCCAACAAAACCAAATCATTCACACCATTGTCCGCGGCTTTTTTTTGAATCGCTAACAATTGATTCAATTGTTCGTCGTGAGTTGCGACAATTAATTTTCCGCAGCGTTTAAAAGGCAATCCCCTCTCTTGCAAATAGGTGTAAAGCATTTTTTTACCTTGCACACACAACTGCGCTTTGAGCGAGCCCTTGGGATAATAAATGCCCGCATGAATGACTTCACTGTTGCGTGAACTGGTTTGAGTGCCGATTGCATTTTCTTGCTCCAAAATCAGCCAATCGCCGCCCAGATTGATTTGAAGCGCACGAGCAACGGCCAAGCCAACAACGCCTGCGCCAACCACCACGCCTGTAACTCGATCCATTGCTAATCCTTTCATCCCTAGTCAAAAAAACGGCATCCCACAATGCCGTTAAAGAGACTAACTCAAAAAATCAAGATTTTTTGGATTTATCCTTGCTCGATTGAATGACGGAGTCAGTCGCCTTTTGATAGTTACTTTGCGCCAATTCCGTTGCTTGCTTGACGGCATTTTGTACCGACTCCATGGCTTGGTTACCAGCAGCTAATGCCGTTTTGAATGCATTTACAGCAGGCTCGGAGCCAGCAGGTGCGTTTTTAGCCACGTTATCCACCATGGTTTGGAACGCATGCTGAGCTTGTGCATATTTTTGTTCAACACCTTTCGAAACTGTTCCGCCATGATTGGAAACAATTTCAAATAATTGACGGTTATAGGACATCATCTTTTCTGCCAAGGGTTGAAACAATGTGGACTGCATCGCAACCAGGTCTTGTGAATCCTTGGCCCCCATCACCATCTGTGTATTTTTGTGTGAGTCTTCAATAGCGGCTTTGGTCACGGCCAAATTGAGTTGAATCAAGTGCTCAACGCCAGCAACGGCTTGTTGTGTAAATCCCATTAAAGTTTCGAGATTAGCTTTGTGTGCAGCCAATATTTGTTCAGGTGTAAGTAACATGAGAGCCTCCAAAGTTAGATAATAAAAAAGTATTCAAAAAAAGTTTGGCAAAACTTTTAAGAGACTTGCCATAAATCACATTTTAGGGATAACCCTAGAATAAACAAGCATTCAGCCGCCTAATATTTGAGCTTTAGGGTTGAACAACTAATTGCTGTGGTCCCAATGAGTCATCCAATTGCCTCTGTAACTATCGGCTAAGCTTGTCGAGCTCAAGATCAATAAATTTTCTGCGTTGCGCGTTTGTGCCGAATTAGTGAAGTTAAAACTACCCGTGATCACAATGTCGGAATCTACAACAATCACCTTGTTATGGGCAATAGCGTGTTTGCCATCGAGTCGATATTGAATTTGAGAGCCAATCATTAAATCAATCACATATTGATTGGTCGTTTGGCTTTTCTTGTCCAACAAAACTTTCACGTCAACTCCGCGCTGATGCGCCCTGACGAGCGCCTGCGCAATGCCATTGTGCGTAAAACCATAGGCCTGCACGCGTACTTCTTTTTTTGCTAAATCAATGGTGTCTGCGATGGCCTGGGCTGTATTGTCGGGCGGGTTGAAAAAAGTGCCGATTACTTCCACCTGCGAGGTCGAGGATGAGGAAGTTGATCGACTGCCTTGGGCAGAAGCTACAGGGGAATGGTCACCCGACTTGAAGCCAGACAACCATTGGCCCAAAACCACAACGATCAAAACAGCAAGACCGAGCCAAGATTTTTTTTTCATACGTTGCATCTTAACCAATGTGCACCCATCACACATTGAATACCCCACGAGAGAGGGCACAATCGGGGGATGTCTGAAAATTATCCACTCCCCCAATCTGCAGAACTGTTGGCCCAAGAATTGGATCAACATCCGGATTACAAAGTATTGCGCCGACTCACGCCCAAAGAGTTTTATTCACCCGCCATCGCGGGACAAAAACTCATGAAAGCCGTGGTGCTCGATACCGAAACCACAGGACTTCAAGTAGAAAATGATCGTGTCATCGAACTCGGTATGGTTGTTTTTGAATTTGACCCCCTCCACGGCACCATCCACCGTGTCCTCGACGTGTTTGATGAATTAGAAGATCCTGGTTTTACTATACCGTCAGAAATTACAGCCATCAACCACATCACCAATCAAATGGTCGATGGAAAAAAAATCAACGATCAAAAAGTAGAACAACTTTTATCCGACGTTCAAGTCGTAATTGCACACAATGCCAGCTTTGATCGACCTTTTGTTGAAGAACGCTGGCCTATCTTCAAAGAATTCAACTGGGCTTGCAGCATTCGTGATATTGATTGGAAAGCCGAGGGCTTTGGGTCCGCCAAACTCGAATATCTGCTCAGCACTCAAGGTATTTTTTACGAGGCGCATCGCGCCGAAACTGATTGCTGGGCATTGCTCGAACTGCTTCATCGCCTTTTGCCACAAAGTCAACAACCCGCTCTGCTATCTCTAATGCAAACACTTAATCAAGCGCAAACAAAACTTTATGCAATAGGTGCGCCCTTTGATAGCAAAGGTTTACTCAAAGCCAGAAATTACCGTTGGGCGCCTGAAATCAAATGCTGGCATAAAACCATTGCTTCGGAAACAGATTTAAGAGCAGAGTTTGTTTGGTTGCGCAATAAAGTGTATCGAAGCAAACGCGCTGTTATCGAATTAGAAAAATTAGGTGGACAGGTGCGCTATTCATTGCGCGGGGGTGAGCGCACCATGGTCAGTTTAGATTAACGCGTTACTATCAATAAGGAACCATTTGCCAAGGCTGGGGGCAAGATCCAACGTTTGGATAGTATTGCTGATAGGCTTGACAAAAATAGGCCACTCGTGGTGGTTCCATGTACACGGGGGG
>RFYV01000063.1 GCA_009921265.1 Betaproteobacteria bacterium
TACAAAGGAAGTGCGCCTGCAATCAGCGACTTGTTAGCAGGTCACATCACCATGAATTTTGACGCCATGTCCTCAGTGGTTAATTTCATTGACCAAGGAAAGATGCGTCCTTTGGCGGTGACCACGATGGAGCGTGACAGGCAATATCCGCAAGTGCCCACTTTGTTAGAGTTGGGTTTAAAAGATTACAGCGTCACCAATTGGTATGGCATCGTGGCTCCAGCCAACACGCCCAAAGAAATTATCTCCAAGCTCAATGTCGAGATCAATCGAATTTTGACTTTGCCCGACGTGAAGACGCGTTTGGATGAGTTGGGAACCCGCACCAACCCAATGTCGCCCGAAAAATTCAATGAATTTATGCAATCTGAAATAGAAAAATACCAGCGCGTGGCCAAAGAAAACAATTTGACACTGGAATAGTGATTTAATTAGGGCATGACTGACGCAATCACCATCACCCGACCCGACGATTGGCATTTGCATGTGCGTGACGGGGCGCCCTTGCACACGGTTGTGCCTCACACCGCGGCGCAATTTGGCAGAGCCATCATCATGCCCAATCTCAAGCCGCCCATCACCACGGCGCAACAAGCATTGGCTTACAAAGAACGAATTCTCAAAGCGGTGCCCGCTGGTTTGGAATTCACGCCTTTGATGACTTTATATTTGACCGACAACTTACCAGCGTCTGAAATTGAACGCGCCAAAGAAGCGGGTGTTGTGGCTCTAAAACTTTATCCTGCAGGTGCAACCACCAACAGCGACGCGGGTGTCACTGATATCAAAAAAACTTACGCCACGCTCGAAGCCATGCAACGCTTGGGTATTTTGTTGTTGGTGCACGGCGAGGTCACGTCACCCGATATCGATTTGTTTGATCGCGAAGCAGCGTTTATCGATCAACACTTCATCCCACTGCGCAAAGATTTTCCCGAATTAAAAATTGTGTTTGAGCACATCACCACTCAAGAGGCCGCACAATATGTAAGTAGTTGCAACGGTGCTTATACGGGAGCAACTATTACTGCGCATCATTTGCTGTTTAATCGCAACGCCATTTTTATTGGTGGTGTCAGACCTCACTATTATTGTTTGCCTGTTTTAAAGCGAGAAAAACATCGTTTGGCTTTGATCAATGCAGCCATCAGTGGCGACGCGCGTTTCTTTTTGGGAACCGATAGCGCTCCTCATCCTGCACAACTCAAAGAGCATGCGTCGGGTTGTGCGGGTTGTTACACCGCGCATGCTGCAATTGAGATGTATGCAGAAGCGTTTGACAATGCAGGTGCTATTTATCAGTTAGAAAAGTTTGCAAGTTTTAATGGTGCAGATTTTTATGGATTGCCGCGCAACACGTCCACCATCACTTTGCAAAAAGAATTTTGGACACCGCCCGAGAGCTTTGCTTTTGGTGAAGCAGACCTCAAACCCTTGCGTTCGGGTGAGGCCTTGCCGTGGCGCATGATCCCTTAAATGAAACGGAATTTTGGAACACGCCTTGGTTTGACCCTTGGAAAAAATGGGGCGTGCCAGTTGCATATGATTGGGCGAAAACAGGTGCTGTAGAAATTGCGCTTAATCGTTGCCGCACCAACGCCATGCAAACTTACCCGATTTGTTATCCGTTTGTTGCACAAAACCAAATGCCTGACGCACAAGCCTATGAAGCTTTTATTTTTAAGCAACAACAAATTCCAACGCGCAATAACTTTCACGATTATTGGAATGGGTTGTGTTGGTTGCGCTTTCCATTGATTAAAAAAAGATTAAATCAATTGCAGGCCCAGCAAATTGAAACCTATGGTGTCGGCTCTGTCAGAGGGCCCGTGCGCGACGCACTCACTTTGTGGGATGAAAATTCGGTATTGCTACAAACCAGCGATGCGATTTGGCAAGCACTCGTCGAGCGCGATTGGGAAAAAGTTTTTATCACGCACAAAGAAGACTGGAAAAATTCTCATCTGATTTTATTTGGGCACGCATTGCTCGAAAAAATGATGAATCCCTACAAAGCGATTACTGCGCATGCAGTTAGGGTCAATCTTTCAAGCCCACGTGATGAAAAAATGGTTGACGCTTGTGTGTGTCAACTTTTAAGTCAAGATTATTTAAAACAAAAACCTTTTGTCCCTTTGCCCGTATTGGGTATTCCAAATTGGCACGAGCAAAATAAAGGCGCTGGTTTTTATGAAGATACCAAAGTATTCAGACCGCTTAAGAACGAACTCACTTCGATTTAGATTCTCCGTCGATTAGTAGGGCTATCTCTTGAAATTGCGTGGTTCGTCTCTACTATTGTAGTTATCGAAGCTACGGTTTGGCTTAGTGCAAAGGACATCATGAAACGCATTTTTCTTTTTATTGTTACCAACTTGGCTGTGATGCTTGTTTTGGGCGTTGTCGCTAGTTTGCTCGGTGTCAATCAATTTCTAACATCCAACGGACTCAACCTTACTGCGTTGTTGGGTTTTTCAATGGTAATGGGTTTTGGCGGTGCATTTATTTCATTGTTACTCAGCAAAACCATGGCCAAGTGGAGCACGGGTGCGCAAATCATTACGCAACCGCAATCGGCCGACGAAGAATGGTTGCTCAGCACCGTGCGACGTCTTTCCGAGAAAGCAGGCATTGAAATGCCCGAAGTGGCTATTTATGAGGGTGAAGCCAATGCGTTTGCAACGGGCGCATTTAAAAATTCTGCATTGGTAGCGGTATCAACAGGTTTGTTGCAAGGCATGACGCGTGAAGAAGTAGAAGCCGTACTGGGTCACGAAGTGGCGCACATTGCCAACGGTGACATGGTCACGCTCACATTGATTCAAGGTGTACTCAATACCTTTGTGGTGTTTCTCAGTCGCGTTGTTGGTTATATGGTTGATAGTGCATTGCGTAAAAACGATGAAGAAAATACGGGACCTGGAATTGGTTACTACATCACCAGTATTATTTTAGATATTGTGCTTGGCTTTGTAGCGAGCATGATTGTGGCGTGGTTCAGTCGTCAGCGTGAATTTAAAGCCGATGCGGGTGCTGCGCATTTGTTGGGCCGCAAAGATCCCATGATTCATGCGTTGCAACGCTTGGGCGGTATGCATGCAGGTGCACTGCCAAGTAGTGTGGCGGCAATGGGTATCACCAGCGATATTGGAAAATTATTTTCAACGCATCCGCCGATTGAAGAGCGCATTGCGGCGTTGCAAGCGTCTACTTAAAATTTTTAGTTGGCGGTGTAAATTGACTTGGCCAATGCTTCGGCCACTTTAATGCCGTCTACACCCGCCGACAAAATTCCACCTGCGTAGCCTGCGCCTTCACCTGCGGGATAAAGACCAAGTAAATTGGGACTTTGAAACTGCGGATCTCTGTCAATTTTTAATGGCGAGGAGGTGCGGGTTTCAACGCCAGTAAGAACGGCATCGGCCATATCAAAGCCTTTTATTTTCTCCCCAAATGCGGGTAATGCCTCGCGTATTGCATCGATGGCGTAGGTCGGCAAGGCTGAGCTGAGGTCTGTGGGCAAGGCGCCCGGTTTGTAAGAAGGCTCAACATCACCCCATTGAGTGGACGCGCGATGATTTAAAAAATCTTCTACGCGTTGACCGGGAGCGCAGTAATCGCTTCCACCCAAAACATAGGCATGACTTTCTAATTGACGTTGCAAGACAATGCCTGCGAGTGGGTGAACGTCTTTTGTGTTGCCATCGTTTAAAAAATCTGAAGGATCAATGCCCACCACAATTCCCGCGTTTGCGTTGCGCTCGTTGCGAGAGTATTGACTCATCCCGTTGGTAACAACACGCTCGAGTTCTGAAGTGGCGGCAACCACCGTGCCTCCAGGACACATACAAAAACTGTAGACCACTCTACCGTTGGCCGCATGATGAACCAATTTGTAATCGGCTGCTCCTAATATGGGATTGCCCGCATGTTGGCCCCAACGCGCTCGATCAATCACGCTTTGCGGATGCTCAATTCGAAAACCAATCGAAAAAGGTTTGGCTTGCATGGCAACGTCGTGTTGGTGTAATAAACTGAATGTGTCGCGTGCACTGTGTCCCAATGCCATCACAACATGACGCGATAAAACGGTGTGTCGTGTGCCAGTTTTTAAATCGGTCACAACCAGTCCGCACAATTGACGTTGAGTGGCTGAATAGCCGTCAATCAATAAATCGGTGACTTGTTGCTCAAAACGAATTTCACCCCCCAGTGCTTCAATTTGCGCGCGTAAATTTTCAACCACTTTGACGAGTTTGAATGTGCCAATGTGTGGGTGCGCTTCATACAAAATTTCTGGCGGTGCGCCTGCACTCACAAACTCATGCATGACTTTGCGACCCAAATGACGCGGGTCTTTGATTTGGCTGTACAGCTTTCCATCAGAAAAAGTTCCCGCACCGCCTTCACCAAATTGCACGTTACTTTGTGGATTGAGTTGATGTTTGCGCCACAAACCCCAGGTGTCTTTGGTGCGTTGCCGCACCGATTTGCCTCGTTCAATCACAATGGGTTTAAGTCCCATTTGTGCCAAAGCCAATGCAGCAAAAATTCCGCAAGGACCAAATCCAACGACGACGGGGCGCATGCCTTGTGGCGGCGACCAATCGGCTGGAGCGTGGATGGGCGCATGCCACTGCATATCGGGCGTGGCTTGAATGTGCGAATTTTCCTTGAAGTTAATTAATAGCTGTTGTTCGAGTGCCAAACTTTGTAGTTTGACATCTACGATATAAACCACTTGAATGGGTTTTCTGCGGGCATCAAAACTGCGTTTAAAAATATGCCAAGATGCAATATCAGATGCAGCAACGTTGAGCGTTTTTTGAATTAGCACTTGGAGTGCATGGGTAAATAAATGCGAGGGTGCGTAGGTATCTGATGTATCGAATGATGCATCCAATGGAATTTTGAGTTCGCTGAGTCGAATCATGGCGGCTAGTGGCCTGTGTTTATCAGGCAAGTAGTAATCTGCTTATTATCCTAGAATTACGCCATCTTGGCCAATTCGAATAAACTACTGAACATATATATCGGATAACAATACATATTCTCATTCAAGATGGAAAACCCAATTGAAAAGGCCAAGCAACTTTTTGTCAGTGCCATAGAAAAAATTAGTCAGGGTGATTTCTCATCCGCAGAGCATTTGCTGACTTCTGCTCTTGAATGGGTCCCCGATCGTCCCTCATTGCTGGTTAATTTGTGCGCGTGCAAAATTGGGCTCAAAAAACTGGATGAGGCGCAGACTCTTGCGCAGAAAACCTTGCTAATCGAGCCTAATAATTACCAAGCGTTTTATAACTTGGCGTTAATTGATATTGAATTCAATCGACCTGAAAATGCCATCCCCCATTTGTTGCGCGCTGTAGAGATCAATAATCGATATATTGAAGCATTATTTATGCTTGGAAATTTATACCAAGATAGCAATCAATTTAATTTGGCGTTAGAAAGATATCAACATATTTTAAATATTCAACCCGATTTAGTGGATGTAATTTTTGAAATGGGTACTACTTATTTAAAGCTAAAAGATTTTGAGCAATCAATTGCTGGATTTAATCGTGTGATCGAATTGAGTCCCAATTTTGTACAAGCCTATGTCAATCGATGCATCGCAGAAAATCAAACCATGCGTTTTGATCAGGCAATAGAGTCTGCTTCAATTGCAATTCAGTTGAACGCAAATGATGCGCAGGCCTATTTTAATAAAGGTGTAGCAGAAGAAAAAATGAAGCGCATTGATGATGCCGTACGCAGTTATGAGAAAGCGATTGAAATTAATCCGCAATATGCCAAGTCGCACTATAACTTAGGATTGCTTTTTGAAAAGTTAGATGCCATCGATCGTTCGTTGGCTTGCTATCAAAGTGCTATTGTGTGTGATCCCACTTTTGCGGAAGCTTATTTGAATTGCGCAAATATCGAATGTCAACTCAAAAATTATCAAGCGGCCCTTGATAATTATGACCGCGCAATTGAAGTTAAAAATGATTTTATTGAGGCGCACATCAATCGCGGCAATGTTTTGCATGACTTATCTAAAATAGATGAAGCAATAGCCGCCTATCAAAAAGCAATTTCTATCAATCCGCAAGCGGTAAAGGCTTACGTTAACTTGGGTAATCTGCTACAAGAATGTTCTCAATTAGATGAAGCCCTGGTTTGCTTTAAAAAGGCTGCAGATTTGAGCGATTCCGAAGACTATTTGGGTGGTCTTTTATTAAATACGCAAATGAAAATGTGTGATTGGTTTAATTTTGATTTAAGTGTTGAAAATATTAAAAATCGAATTGCGTTAGATCAGAAGGTGAGCGAACCCTTTGCTTGTTTGAGCTTTATTGAATCGGCTCAGTTACAGTTAAAGGCCTCAAAAAAATATATTGACGACAAATTTCCATTGCATTTGCAAAGAGCTGATTCGTATAAAAAACCCAACAAAAATAAAATTTGTATAGGTTATTTTTCAGCTGATTTTAATCAGCATGCTGTTTCTTTTTTAACAGCTGAAATATTTGAGTTACACAACAAATCAGAATTTGAAATTCATGCATTTTGTATCAGCAAAAAACCAAAAGATGAAATGACGAGTCGTTTGATGCGATCGTTTGACGTTTTTCATGAATGTCAATCGATGTCTGATCAAGCCGTGGTTGATCTTGCTAGGCAAGTTGGTATTGATATCGCAATAGATCTAACGGGTTTGACGGGCGGGTCAAGAACGGGTATTTTCGCGCGAAGGGCGGCACCCATTCAAATAAACTACTTAGGCTTTCCTTCGACCATGGGCGCACCATTCATAGACTACATCATTGCAGATGCGTTTTTAATTCCTGACGAGATGAGCGTCAATTATTCTGAAAAGATAATCAACCTGCCTTGTTTTCAATCAAATGATCGAAAGAAAAAAATAGCGGAGAATGTTTTAAAACGTGCTGATTTACATTTGCCAGAGCCTGCATTTGTGTACTGTTGTTTTAATAACAACTACAAAGTAACGCCTTTTATTTTTTCAAGTTGGATGCGCATTTTAAAAAATGTAAATAATAGCGTTTTGTGGCTGAATGAAAGCAACAATTGGGCAAAAGATAATTTACAAAAGTCAGCAATTGAGTCTGGCGTCAATGCTTCTCGAATCATTTTTGCGCCACATACACAATTAGACTTGTATTTGGCGCGTTATCGCCTAGCCAATCTTTTTTTAGATACCTACCCATTTAATGGTGGCACTACTGTAAGTGATGCACTTTGGGCTGGCTTACCCGTACTTACCTACGCTGGAGAAGCGTTCTCCTCAAGAATGGCTGGCAGCTTATTACACGCGGTGGATATGCTGGAACTTGTGACGCACTCTATTTCTGAATACGAAAGTATGGCTATAAAAATTGGCCAAAACGAACCACTTGCAAACCAGCTCAAGACTAAGCTGGATCAAAACAAGCGAATCAAACCTTTGTTTGACTCACCCTTGTTTACAAAAAAACTTGAAGAAGCTTTTCAAAAAATATACGCTTTAAATTTGAATACTTAGTAGACGATAATTGATACTGTGAAGTCCGCTAGGCCGTCGCTGGTGCAATCTGCAAGGACTGTGTTGCAAAACATGGGGTGGAAACACCGCACTGGAGGAACGTCCGGACTGCAAAGGAGAGCGCAGGAGGTAACACCTCTCCACCGTGAGGTGAGGATTAGAGCAACAGAGACGAGTCGACAAGGGCAACTTTGTCGGGTGAAACGGGCAATCTCTGCGCGCAGCAATACCAAGTAGGCCTTCGGGATGTTGCAAAACATTCGCCTGTGATCCGCAGGTTGTGTTGGCGGGTAGGTAGCACCGAGCCGTGTGGGTGACCCACGGCCCAGAGGAATGACGGTCACATGAAGGAAACTTCGTGCACAAAATCCGGCGTATCGGTGGGCTTCACTTTTTTGATATCAACCAACTGATGCAATGAACGCATTTGAAAAAGCCAAGACATACTTTCAAAACGGCCTTGCCGATTTAGAGGCAAAGCAATTTGCATCTGCAGAAATACACTTTGAAAAATCCCTTGACTGGATACCTGATCGGATCTCAACGCTTAACAATTTAGCAGCCGTCAAAATAAAATTAAAAAAATATAATCAGGCCCACGTGCTGACGCAGAAAGTTTTAGAGCAAGACCCGCAACATTATCAAGCTTGGCTTAACAAAAGTGTGATTGAAGAAGACCATGAAGATTTCGTCAACGCGCTTTTGTCAATTGAAAAAGTGTTATTGATTAATCCAGAATTTACTGAGGCTTGGATCAATAAAGGCAATATTTTGAGTTCAATGCAGCGGTTGAATGAGGCAGTTGAGTGCTATGAGAACGCCCGATTGATTAATCCTCAATATGCTTACTTGCAGGGTGTGATTGTACACGCCAAAATGAAAATTTGTGATTGGAATAATTTAGAAATAAGTATTGCCGACATAGAACAAGGCATCAAGAATAACGAAAAAAAATCCAGTGTTTTTCCAATTCTCTCCATATCGGCGAATATGACCATTCAACAACAATGTGCAAAGATTTGGATTGATGATTATTTTCCTTATGTACAAACCAACTTAAAAATCAATCATGCCAGTTCAAAAATTAGAGTTGCGTATTTTTCATCTGATTTTAGAAATCATGCCGTGTCACTTTTAACCGCTGAGATGTTTGAGTTGCATGATAAGAGTAAATTTGAAATATATGGGTTTTCATTTGGAAGGAAAAAGAAAGATGCAATGACTAATCGGCTTGAGAATGCCTTTGATTATTTAATCGATTGCCAAGATCAAACTGATATAGAAATTGTTGAGCTTTCTAGGCGGCTGAATATCACAATTGCCGTTGACTTGACGGGTCATACACAAGAATCAAGAACGGGTATTTTTACAAACAGGGCGGCGCCAATTCAAATCAACTATATTGGTTTTCCTGGAACAATGGGTGCCAGTTATATTGACTACATCATTGCCGATCACCAATTAATTCCAATTCAATATGCATGTTTTTATTCAGAAAAAATAATATATCTTCCGTGTTTTCAAGCGA
The DNA here is from genome assembly GCA_009921265.1 of Betaproteobacteria bacterium. GTDB lineage: Bacteria > Pseudomonadota > Gammaproteobacteria > Burkholderiales > Burkholderiaceae_C > Limnohabitans. The sequence continues at coordinate 9,063 of RFYV01000063.1, forward strand.
ACGACCGAACTAAAAAAATATCAAATCAAGTTTTTACCCGCAACGAATTATGCTTACCGACTAATCAATTTATTTTTTGTTGCTTCAATAATGCATACAAAATAACACCACGCATATTTGAATCTTGGATGCGCATACTCAAGGCGGTTGACGGAAGTGTTTTATGGTTATGCGTTGAAAATCAAATTGCCAAAGACAACTTGCTCAACTGCGCACAAAAAAATGGCATTGAAAAAAATAGAATCATCTTTGCAAATCAACTGCCGCTGGCAGAGTATTTGGCTAGATACAAGGCGGCTGATTTATTTTTAGATACCTTGCCTTTTAATGGTGGAACAACTGCTAGTGATGCCTTGTGGGCTGATTTGCCCGTGTTGACATGTCAGGGCGAATCGTACGCGTCAAGAATGGCTGGGAGTTTGCTTCACGCGGTGGGTCTTTCCGAGTTGGTTGTAAATCAACTATCTGAATATGAGCGAATCGCAATAGAGTTGGCGCGCTCGCCAACAAAATGTTTAGAAATAAAGAATAAATTAATTTCAAATAAAAAACATTTCCCACTGTTTGATACGCCTTTATTTGTGCGAAGTCTTGAAAAAGCATACGTAACCATCAATGAGCGATTGCAAAAAGCATTGCCGATTGAAAATATTGAAATTTAACGGCCTTCTAGATGTTCCACATGCGCCATCAGCGAGCGCATCGCGTAGCCCATCACGTTGGGGTGCACATCGTCGTAGGCATGTTTGAGCCACTCTTCGATACTCGCGCCTGGCATTGAATCCATGACGCGTTTGATTTTTGCCTCTCGTTTTAAACGATGCTCTTTTAATTTTTGAATGTGTTCGATGGCATTAAAAGCGCCATCGCCCCAATTGCCCATGACGTGTCCGTGCGCGGGCAAAATAAATTGAACGTGATATTTTTTGCAAGCTTCAATGAGTTGATCGAGTGAACGCATGTAGTCGCCCATGTGTCCATCGGGTGGATTAACAACCGTCGTGCTTCCATTGAGCACATGATCGCCACTGATCAAAATACCGTCTTCTTCCATGATCAGGCACACGTGATTGGCCGCGTGTCCTGGCGTGTAAATCACACGCAATGTGTGTGTTGTGTGGCCGTCAGTCACGGAAACAGTTTCATCGTTTGCTAATGCACGATCGGGCACAAAAAAACTATTGACGTTGGCGGTGGGCGCGGACGGCAGACCGAGTAGGGGCGGTGCGTTGCTCTTAAATAATTCTTTGAGAAGAATCGCGCCTGGTGAATGATCCGCATGCGAATGAGTGCAGATGATGTAACTAATGTTGCCTTGGGTAACATCTATCAATCGTTGCACATGTTGCGGGTCATGTGGACCTGGATCGATAACGATATAACCACTGGCAACAGTGCCAATGATGTAGGTGTTGGTGCCAGGGCCGGTCATCATGCTGGGGTTGGGCGCTGTTAACCTTTGCAAATTTTTAAGTAGCGCAACGGGTTTTTCGTGTTGCCAGGTTAAGTCATGAAGGATTTGTCCATCCGGACAAACCAAAGCCAACTCTCCAAACGCCAAATCGCTTTCCATGTGTCTAAATGGCAAACCTTTGGTATTGATGCTGGCCCTGGGGCAACTTGTAAATAGCGGATGTTCGCTCGCACATGCATGGATGACATCATCGACGGTTGCGTACGCTTTCATTCGTTCCAAGGTTCGAATGGTTGGAAAGATCATAAAAAAATCACCGTCGTGGTGACGCTTTAATGCGTCGGCGGGCTTGATCCATTCGGGAGCAAATTGTTCTTTTTCATCGGCAATGGGCGTTTGATTACTCGGGACGCGTGCAGCTAAAAATGGGACATCAAAGCGCTTAGGCATGTCACGATCGGTTTGCCAGTGTGCCCAAACAAAGACTTGATCGGCACGCAGATGTAATTTCATTGACTTGCATTGATCAAACAATGACGTGTGACGATCCATTTGCGATATGTCGTTGGCGTCTGCGGGTCGACCATCTGCGTGCGTGGCCAACAAAATACCCACTTCTTCAAAACTTTCACGTATCGCCGCAATGGCTTGGGTGAGTGCAGTATCGGTTTGTGTGCTTCTGCGTTTGGCTAATGCATGCGATTGGGCATCGGTTTCGTCGATGCCCCCTCCAGGAAATACATATGCACCAGGTGCAAAACTTGCAGTTGTTGATCTGCGAGTCATCAATACTTCTAAACCTGTGGGCCCATCACGCAATAACAAAACCGTTGCTGCTTTGAGTAAAGGTGCGGGTTCACGCTGGGGATGAATAAATTGTGAGGTTCTAGCCATAATGAGATTATCGATTGAAATAGAATATATGGTTATTTCTTATTTCAATGAAAGTAAATCTTTATGTACTATTTATATCCACGTCTCACTCTAGTATTGTTTATTGCCTTGATGCCTGCTTTATCTTGGTCTCAGGCTTGGCCGACCAAGCAACCCATTAAGTTGATCGCGGTTTTTCCGCCTGGGGGTTCTGTGGATCAGGTAGCGCGAATTTTGGCCATTCCTTTGTCTCAGCAATTGGGTCAAACCGTGATTGTTGAAAACAAAGGCGGCGCCTCAGGTGTGATTGGAACTTCGGCCATGTTGGCCGCGCCTATCGATGGTTACACCTTTGCTGTGGTTTTTGACACACATGGTGTTAATCAAAGTTTGATGCCCAATATGCCTTATGACACCAAAAAAGATTTAACGCCTTTAGTGTTGGTCGGAACATCTCCGATGGTGCTCGCTACTAACGCATCTTCCGAATTTAAAACCTTTGCCGACGTGGTGGCCGCTGCAAAGGCCAAAAAAAATGTGAGCTATGGAACGATTGGCAACGGAAGCTTGGGTCATTTGGCGATGGCTTTGCTGGGTAAAAACAACGCTATGGAATTCAATCACATTCCATTCAAAGGCGGCGGTCCTTTGATGAATGATGCCGTTGCAGGCCATGTGCCTTTGTCGATTGCTTCCATTTTTGTGACCAAGCCCCATATTGATAGCAAAAGATTGCGCCCCTTGGCCGTGACGTCCAACAAAAGATCGCCTGAGTTGCCCGATGTGCCCACAGTGGCTGAAGCGGGATTTGCTGGCTTTGAAGCGCCTGCATGGTGGGCGGTGTTGGCCTCTGCCAAAACACCACCAGATATCGTCAAGCGCATGAACGAAGAGCTCAATAAAGCGCTTCGCAATCCAGAGATTGCCAATAAATTACATGCACAAGGCATTGATATTGCGGGTGGATCCGTAGAAAAAGCACGTGGCTTTATCGAGGTCCAAATTGACACATGGGCCAAGGTCGTTAGCGCCAACAATATCAAGCCCGATTAAAAATAATCAATGCTCGGGAGTAATTTGCAGGGCCACTAAAAATCTTGCAACCATGTTGTAGGTTGCGATCGCAGTGGTCAACTCCACCATTTCGGTTGTGCTGAAATGATTTTTTAATGCGCCAAATACCTTGTCTTGTACTTGTACATCCAAGGTCATTTGCGCTGCATATTGAATCACTAATTTTTCGATTTCACCCAGTGACGCGTCAGTGATGGTTTCTCTGGCGTTACCTTTGACGATTCGATTAAGCGCGTCCAATTCGGCTTGCGTTCCTCCCGCCTTTAAAAAGTCGGGCGCATGGTGGTGGTATTCATAATGCGCGCCTGTCAGCAAGGCCACGGTGCAAATGCCCAATTCGCAGAGTTTGCGAGAAGCGGACAATCCTGTTCTGATATTTTTGAGATAGACGTTCCATCCTCTGGCGACAGGCTCACTCCACAGCAAGGCTAAATCTAGGTTGAGGTAGGTGCCGCCACGTCGCTCAAGAATGGCTTGAGTCAAATCGTCGGGCTGGGAGTGTTGTGCGGGTGTCCAAGCAGGAATTCTCATGGTGATGTATCCAAAAGGGTTGAAAAAACCAAAGCTTAACTGCAAATGATTATTTTTTGCAGAATCCATGGCGACAGGCCCGATAATCGCACGATGCGTATTCCATTCACAAAAATGCAAGGTGCTGGCAACGACTTTGTGGTTTTAGACGAAACACGTGGTCTTTTTCATTTAAGCCCCAGGCAATATCAATTTTTAGCGGACCGACATTTGGGTGTGGGCGCGGATCAAATTTTGTTGGTGCGAGCAGCCACGCAGGCCGATATTGATTTTTCTTATGTAATTCACAATGCCGATGGCTCCGAAGTGGAGCATTGCGGTAACGGCGCCAGATGCTTTGTGCGTTTTGTGCGTGAGCAAGGTTTAACACAAAAAAAATCAATTCGCGTTCAAGTCAAAAAAGGCGTCATTCAATTGAACGAATTGGAAGATGGCAACGTCAAAGTCGATATGGGCCCACCTATTTTGAAATGGCGTGATGTGCCCGTTGATGCAAATCACGCGCAACTGATTCAAGACAATCAACCCAGTGTATGGAAGCTGATGTTGGCGCAAAACTTATCAGTGGAGGTGTGCGCTGTGTCCATGGGTAACCCACACGCGGTGATGCGAGTGGATGATGTTGATCAAGCACCCGTTGCAACGCAGGGTCCGCAAATTGAAAGTCACCCCGCATTTACACACCGCGTTAATGCGGGATTTATGCAAATTATTTCTCGTCAACGCATTAAACTGCGAGTGTTTGAGCGCGGTGCGGGCGAAACATTGGCTTGCGGCACAGGCGCATGCGCTGCAGTAGTGGCAGGTATTGCGCAAAATTGGCTCGATTCCGTGGTGCAAGTGCAAACCCGTGGTGGTTTGTTGACAATTGAATGGCAAGGCGGTAGATCTCCAGTTTGGATGAGTGGCCCGGCTACAACCGTTTTTAAAGGTGAAATCGAAATTCCTGTATGACAACAACTCCAATGAACCCCATCACTGAAGACGACATTGCCAATTTTTTGGTTAATACGCCCGATTTTTTTGTGCGACACGCTGAGGTTTTATCAACCATTAGAATGACGAGTCCGCATGGTAATCGCGCGGTGAGTTTGCAAGAGCGTCAAGCAGAAATGTTGCGAGAAAAAATTCGTGCCTTAGAGATGCGCATCATGGAGATGATTCGTCACGGCAATGAAAACGATGTCTTATCGCAACGCATGTATCAGTGGGCGCAAAATTTATTGCTGTCGCACAATCCTTCCAATTTGCCGATGGAGTTGGCGCAATCCATTGAGCGTCAATTTTTAGTTCCACAAGTGGCACTCAAAATTTGGAATGTGGCTAAAGCATACGAGATGGAGCCTTATGTGTTGGGCGCAACAGAAGAAGATCAGAAATGGGCAGACTCATTGGTCACACCTTACTGTGGTGCCAATTCAAACTTTAATTGTGTCAAATGGCTGGCGCACCCTAGCGAAGTTCAATCAATTGCATGCATTCCATTAAAACCACTAAGCACAGATCCAGATGCGCCTGTGGCGACGCAATCGATGGGCTTGATGATTTTGGCGTCACCCGATCCGCAACGCTATCACGCCACCATGGGTACCGATTTGCTCGAGCGCATTGGACTCATTGCCAGTGCTGCTTTGTCGCGTTTACGTTAAACCATGGAAGATGCTGCACTTATTGAGCGTTATTTGGCGCATGTGCAGTTTGAAAAGCGATTGGCCGACCGAACATTGGCCTTGTATACCGAAGATTTAATTAAATTGAAAGCATTTGCAGAAAAAGCATCGATCACTTTTTTGAATGTGCAACCCACGCACATGCGTCGATGGATTGCACAAATGCACGGTGCGGGTCGCAGTGCACGCGGTATCGGGTTGATTCTTTCGGGATGGCGTGGTTTTTATCACTGGTTGGGACGTGAAGGATTGATGGCGACGCATCCGCTCAATGGTGTGCGCTCACCCAAGGCGGCTAAGCCTTTGCCTAAGGCCCTTCCTGTTGATGATGCGGTGCAACTGAGCGAGTATCGAAACAACAACGAGCCCGATTGGATGCAAGCGCGTGATGTGGCCATTATTGAGTTGTTGTATGGAAGCGGGCTTCGAGTTGCAGAACTCACGGGTTTGGATATCGCTGCGAGCGCTCAAGCCAAAGGCTGGCTTGATTTAAAAGAAGGTGAAGCGCATGTGTTCGGTAAGGGGAGCAAACGCCGAACCGTGCCCTTTGGAAGGCAAGCCATTGAAGCGGTTCATCAATGGATGAATTTGCGAGTTGTCTTGTTAAAACCTTCTGCGCAAGACGCATTGGCATTGTTTGTGGGTGCGCAGGGTACACGCTTAACGCCGCAATATATTCGCCAACGACTCAGAAAGCGTGGCTTGCTTGCGGGTTTATCAACGCCTGTTCATCCGCACATGTTGCGTCATTCATTTGCCAGTCATGTGCTTCAATCGAGTGGCGATTTGCGTGGTGTGCAAGAGTTATTGGGACACGCAAGTATTACCACCACGCAGGTTTATACGCGACTTGATTTTCAACATTTGGCACAAACTTATGATGCAGCGCATCCACGAGCACATCGCAAAGATACACAAAAAGACTGAAACGATTTATGAAAAGCATTCGCCTAAAAGAGGGCAAAGAACGATCTGCATTGAGGTGGCATCCTTGGATATTTGATACTGCGATTGCCAAAGGTGAAGCTGATTCTGGTGAGACAGTGCGAGTGGAGAGTTCTGCTGGCGTATTTTTGGGATGGGCGTCGTTCAGTCCCGCATCCAAAATTCGCGCGCGTATTTGGAGCTTTGACGAAGATCAACGCATTGATGAAGGTTTTTTTCAATCTTCGATTGAGCGTGCTGTTCATGCGCGATCACGCTTTGATATTCAA
>RFYV01000064.1 GCA_009921265.1 Betaproteobacteria bacterium
CGACCATCTGATAGCAACAAAATCGCGCCTGCTGTGTAACTACCAACAGGAACAGGTGGTGGTGGTTTTTCTACTTTGGCATTGGGTTTTCTCTCTAGAGATCGAGCCCCATATCCACCACCGACAAAATCACTGCCATAAATTGCAGCCTCGACATCGATACCTGCATCTGGCAAAAGCGTGGCTAATGCAACGAGTAATCCACTACCTGTTGCTGTGCCTCTTTGCAATTGAAAGCGATCGATTGCAGAAATCAAATCTTCGCGTTGATCGGTGACGTTTTGAACCAATTGAGCCGAGCCTGCAAAAGAAACAATACCCACGCGAACATTGGCAGGTAAATCTTTTAAAAACTCTTTAGCGGCCGCTTGTGCTGCTTCAATTCGACTGGGTGGCACGTCTTGAGCCAGCATGCTTCGAGAGACATCCATGGCCATAACCAAGGTGAGGTAATCTGCAGGCAACACCACTTGTGCGCTGGGCCTAGCGGCACCAACGAGCGCACTGGCAATGGCGCACAGCAGCAAAAAAGGCGGGATATGTCGCCTCCACTTGAGGGACCGCCCCAATGCAGGGCGAATGATGGACAAACTAGGGTAAACCACAGCCACGCGTCGTCTGCGGTTCAAAATCCACAAGTACAGGATGACCAGCAACGGAATGGCTGCCAATCCCCACAACATATCTGGCCAAATAAAGTGGAACATGATTGAAGGACTTTTATGAGGCTCAACTTTAACACTGCTTGGTGTGATAAGGTTTAACCTATGAAAAGAGTCGCCCTCTACAGCAAAAGACGCAACGCCAATAATGATATGGGCGTTGCGGCATTGGTTGAAGCGCAAGAAGCCAAGTTGGAGTCGTCATCGCGCATCAATCGGTGGACCCGTTTGCTATCTTCTAAATCAACTGTTTTATTTTTATTAGGACTGTGCTTGGGTCTATCGGGATGGATCGCTCAATCGATTTTGCAAACGCCAACGCAAACTCTCACGCAAGAAGACATTGATGCAGCGGTGATACATACCTTGCAAACTAAAGACCTGCCTTCTCGCACAGCCAAAGCAGCAGAGTTGATTCGTCAGTCGGTTGTTCGTGTGCGCGGTTTTGCTGTGGATCCCAAAGACCCAAAAGCTGGCGAAAAAGAAACGGGTGTGGGCTCGGGCGTTGTGGTGATGGAAGACGGAACGATTTTGACGAACTTGCACGTGGTTAATAGTTCGACACGTTTGGTAGTTACTTTTTTTGATGGTTTTGAATCGGTTGCACACGTCGTGGGTATTCGTCCCGAAAAAGATTTGGCCATTATCAAACCCGAAAAATTACCCGATGATTTAGCACCTGCTGTGCTCGGTAGCACTCAAAATTTATTGCCAGGTGATGAAGTCGTAGCAGTCGGATTTCCATTTGGAATGGGCCCCTCCGTTTCGTCAGGTGTTGTGTCTGGATTGAATCGTGAGTTTCAAGCAGAGGGCAAAAAAATCATCAGTGGTTTGATTCAATTTGACGCTGCAGCCAACCCTGGAAATTCGGGTGGGCCACTGGTCAATATGGCGGGCGAAGTAGTTGGTATCGTGACGGCTATTTTGAATCCCAGTGGTGCTCGAACTTTCATCGGCATTGGTTTTGCAATCACGATTGAAGAGGCAGGTTTGGCAGTGGGTATTCCCCCGTTTTAATTCAAACAAGAAAGTGAGACAGGCATGATTCAAGACAACAACGCATGGAACCGTTCTTCAGCGATTCATGCGGTGCCACAAACTGCTGCTTTGATGGAGCGCGTTTTATTTGAAGTCAAACGTGTGGTGGTGGGTCAAGATGCGTTTTTAGAACGCATTTTGGTGGCCATGTTGGCGCAAGGTCATTTGTTGATTGAAGGTGTTCCAGGCTTGGCCAAAACTCTCACAGTGAACACCTTGGCTCAAACACTCAGTGGTCAATTCAAACGCATTCAATTCACGCCCGATTTGTTGCCCGCTGATTTGGTGGGCACACGCATCTATAACCAAAAAACAGGAGACTTTTCAACCGTACTCGGTCCTGTTTTTTCAAACCTGTTGTTGGCCGATGAAATCAACAGAGCGCCAGCCAAGGTGCAAAGTGCCTTGCTCGAAGTGATGCAAGAACGTCAAGTGACGATCGCGGGTGAAAGTCACAAAGTACCCAAACCTTTTGTAGTGATGGCCACACAAAACCCCATCGAGACCGAAGGCACTTATCCATTGCCTGAAGCGCAAGTCGATCGCTTCATGATGAAGGTTTTAATTGGTTACCCCACCGAAGAAGAAGAATACGTGATTGTGCAACGCGTGACGGGCCCTGCAACGTCAGTAGTTGCAGTTGCCACCACCGATCAACTCACACAACTACAAGCCGATTGCAGAAAAGGTTATGTCGATCCTGCCTTGGTGCATTACGCTGTGCGATTGGTATCTGCCACTCGTGACCCTGCACGCTATGGCATGCCCGATTTAACCAAGCACATCACGTTTGGTGCGAGTCCACGCGCCACCATTGGTTTGATTGAAGGCGCACGTGCATTGGCATTTTTACGTGGACGCGCTTATGCACTACCGCAAGATGTGATTGATTTGGTGCCCGATGTATTGCGTCATCGATTGGTGTTGTCGTACGAGGCTTTATCGGAAGGCCTTACACCCGACAGCATCATCATTCGAATTTTGCAAACGGTTGCTGCGCCCGATAAGCCATTGGATACGCATGTTCAAATTCCTGCGCAGAACTAAACCCGAGGAGCCTTTGATAGAAAACGATGAAGCCCTTGAGGCTTCATCTGAAGTTGCGTCCACGCAAAACGATCCACAAAAAATATTGGCACGTCTTGAGTGGACAGTGATCAAGCGACTCGATGGTCAATTGCAAGGCGACTATCGAACTTTATTTCGTGGCTCTGGCATGGAGTTGGCTGATTTAAGAGAATATTTACCGCATGATGATGTGAGACACATCGATTGGAATGTGACCGCGCGTATGCAAGACCCTTATGTTCGTGAGCATCAAGAAGACCGCGACATGACGGCTTGGTTTGTGATGGATTTATCGGGCTCGGTGGGTCGATCAGAACAATTGCAATCCAAACGCCATTTGGCAACGACATTGGTTGCTGTTCTTGCGCGCATTCTCACTCGACGCGGTAACCCTGTAGGCGCGATGTTGTTTGCCAGCAGTCCACAAAAAGCAGATGTGGTCATTCCTGCCAGAACGGGCAAACGACATGTGTTGCATTTGATGGATCGAATCGCCAAGAGTGTTGCGCCCGACAAAGGCGAAGAAACACATTTAGGCCCGATGCTGTTGCAAGCGCAAGCGTCAATCAAAAAAAGATCAACTGTTTTTGTGATATCAGATTTCATCAGTCAACCTGGATGGGAAGGTGCGTTGTCTCAGTTGGCGCGTCGACACGAGGTTATTGCGGTTCGATTGCGCGACCCGATTGAAATGAATTTACAAAACATGGGCTTGGTCGTGGTGCAAGATGCAGAAACCGGTGAGCAACTTCTGATTGATGCTAACGACCGTGGTTTTCGTGATCGATTTGCGGCGCTTGCCAAAGAGCGCGAAGAATATTTATTGGGATGCTTGACACGCTCAGGCGTGGATTGTTTGGAGTTGCAAACCGATGAGCCTTTGGATGAAGCGATTTTGCAATTCATTCAATTGAGGAAACGCAGAGGTCAATGGGCGACGGGTTCTGCTTCTGCAAATGCCCATCGCGAGATGCACAGACCTTCAGGAGTGCATTGAGCATGTTGGAGTTGCATTCCATCACTTGGATTTGGCCCTTCATGTTGTGGGGGTTGTGCGCCCTGCCCTTGATCATGCTGCTTTATATTTTTTTAGTGCGACGATCCAAACAAAAACACGCACCTTTGAATACACACTGGACAGATTCATATGTGTCGAAAGGTGCTGTGCGCTCATGGTTGAGCAGACATGGCTTTGCCCTTGTGATGGCATTGGGTATTGGGGTATTGTTACTTGCGATGGCACGTCCACGCGCTATTTTGTTATTGCCTTCACGCATGGAAACAGTGATGCTCGCCATTGACAGTTCGGGCAGTATGCGCGCGAGCGATGTGCAACCCAGTCGCATTGAAGCGGCGCAAACTGCTGCACGTTTGTTTGTCAACGGACAACCATCGCATGTGAAGTTGGGCATTGTGAGTGTGGCGGGAACAGCCGCTGTGGTGCAAGCGCCCACAGAGACACGCGATGACTTGATGAAGGCTATCGATAACTTGCCTTTGCAACGCGGTTCTGCATTAGGCAGTGGCATTGTGATTTCATTGGCGGCGATGTTGCCTGCGTCTGGCATTAACGTTGATCAATTAATCAATCCCGAAATGCGTCCCGAACAAAATCCTGCACTGACGCCGAACAAAAGCAATCAACCGATTGTTCCAAAAATCAAACTCGAACCGGGTGCGAATAGTTCTGCAGCGATTGTTTTAATGACCGATGGTCAAAGCAACATTGGGCCCGATTTCATCAAGATGGCGCAAGTAGCAGCTGACTTAGGTGTTCGCATTTACACGATTGGCTTTGGTACACCCGAGGGTGTGATTTTGAAAGCGCAAGGCATGGCGATGCGGGTTAAATTGGATGAAGCGCCGCTCAAACAAGTGGCTGAGATGACGCGCGGTGAATATTTCCGAGCTGCATCAGAAAAAGACATGGAAAGAATCTACCAATCCTTGAGCATGCGCATTGTGATGCAAAAGCATCAGATGTCTGAGGTGACCGCCTTGTTTATGCTGGTGGGAATGCTGCTTGTGACTCTGGGTGGTGCTTGGTCGATTTGGCGGCACGGTCGATTGGTTTAGTTTTTATAAAATATACATGATTACCCTATAGTCCTCACCCGTCAATTCGATCTAGACTTGGTTCAATTAGGAAAGTAAAGAGGTCTAATTGAACAATTTTTTGAATGAACAAAGGCCCCGGTTGATTGGCGCATGGCAGTTGGTTCGTTGGGAAATTGCCTACGACGACTCACGTCCCACAAGCTACCCCTATGGCCCAGACGCAAGCGGATGGATTCAATACTCCAATGATGGAGTCATGTCAGCTTGTATTGCACGTGCACAACGTCCTCGCTTATCGAGCGCAAGTGTTCGAAGCGCACCTGAACAAGAAAGATTGGATGCGTTTGAAAGTTACTTTCAATATGCAGGACCTTTTGATGTTCAAGAAACGATGCAGGGTATGCAAGTTATTCACCATGTCACGCATGCACTGAATCCCAATTTTGTTGGAACCGATCAAATCAGAAATATGAGTTTCGATGAAAAAGGATTACTGACTCTTTCGGCGTCTGACCCGGTACCTGGTACTACCATTGATCGGCATCATCGATTGATCTGGAAAAAACGGCAAAGCGCATGATTGATTTAAAAAAATACAACGATGTATTTGAAAAGGCAAAGTTGGCTTGCCAAAGTAGGCATTGTTGGAGCCCCTATCCAGAGATGTCCAGTAAATATCCCAATTGGGCGGCAGAACAGGAACGCGCATTACAGACTTTTGAAGCGCAACTAGGGCAACGCTTTGAATTGGATCAACCCGCCACTGTTGGTTGGATCGGTGAAGAGGTTTCCCCCTACACACAATTGCCATTGCATATTCAATACCCGCAAGCCAATCCCGATGACTTGTTCACTGTGGCAGAAAAAGCCATTGATTCATGGACCAAAGCCAGTATCGATGAGCGCATTGCCGTGTTGATGGATGTGTTGGATGTTATTTTTCGTTCGCATCTGTTTGAAATTGCCAATGCAGTGATGCATACAGCGGGTCAAAGCGCCAACATGGCCTATGCAGGTTCGGGCGTTAATGCATTGGACAGAGGTATCGAGGCCTTGGTTTATGCCGAGCAAGCGATGCGATCAGTGACACCTCAATCCACTTGGGAGCGCTCTTTTGGTCATGCGCAAATTGTTTTGAATAAACATTACCAAATTGTTCCAAGAGGTGTAGCTGTGTGCTTCACCTGCGCGAGTTTCCCGACATGGAATGCTTGGCCCTCCATGATGGCAAATTTGGCCACTGGCAATGCGGTGATTGTGAAACCTCATCCTGCCACTGTGCTTCCCATGGCTATTTCGGTTCGTGTGTTTCGACAAGTGCTCCAATCTAATGGCTTTGATCCCAATTTGGTGACGATGTGTTTAGACAGCACAGAGCAACCATTGGGCAAATATTTGGTGCAACATTCCAAAACAGCCATGGTTGATTTCACGGGTAGTGCGAGATTTGGTCAATGGGTTGAAAAAAATGCATATCCTGCGATTGCATTTACAGAAACTGCAGGATGCAATACGGTTGTCTTGCATTCTGCAAACGATTTAGATGCGGTCCTCAGAAGCCTTGCAACCACGCTTTGCATGTTCAGTGCGCAAATGTGCACGAGTCCGCAAAATATTTATATCCCAAAGAATGGGATGAATACGCCGCAAGGCCGCGTAGGATTAGATGAAGTTGCGAAGCGATTGGCTCAAGCTGTGGCACAAGTGGGCAGTGACCCCAAAAAAGCCTCCATGATTTTGGCAACCATTCAATCACCACAAACCATCACACTGTTGAAGCAGTTGGAATACCAAGGGGGTGAAAGAGGTGAAGTTTTGTTGTCACCTCAACCTTATGAGCATCCAGATTTCCCCAATGCCAGAACCTCGACACCATTGATTTTGAAGGTTTCAACGCATGAGCGTGATTTGTACGGTGAAGAGCAATTTGGCCCCATCAGTTTTGTGATCGCTTGCGAAGATGACAACGACGCCATTGAACAAGCCACAAAAGATGTGCGCGAACTGGGCGGGTTGACTGCATTTTTGTATTCAACCGATGAGTCCTATATCCAGAAAGCTACCCACAAGTATGCGCGCGCAGGCGCCCAACTCACCATCAATTTAACAGGGCCCATGCCGCTTAATTTTGCTGCAGCCTACAGTGACTACCATGTGACGGGCTTGAATAAAGCTGGTACCGCTAGTCTCACACATCTGGCATTTGTTGCTAATCGTTTTTGTATTTCACAGTCGCGAAGACCTCGTATTGAAAATTGATTTTTAAATGTAAAAATTTTTAGGAGAATCCAATGGGTATCAACGAAATTCCAGTATTAACAGGTGGCTTTGCACCGATCAACCAAGAAATGACCATCGATTTAACCGATGTTGAAGGCGAAATTCCAAAAGATTTAACGGGCATGTATGTGCGCAATGGACCCAACCGAAAATTTGAGGCCAATGGGCGCTATCACTGGTTTGATGGTGATGGCATGTTGCATGCTGTTCGCTTTGAAGGTGGTAAAGCGCAATACAGCAATCGTTGGGTGATGACCGATGGCTTGCAAGAAGAGTTGAAGGCAGGTCAAGCATTATGGCAAGGCATCAAAGATCCACCGCGCAAAGACAGGCCCGATGCACCACTGAAGAACACGTCTAATACCGACGTGAAGTTTTATGCAGGACATTTAATTTCGATGTGGTATTTGGGTGGTGCGGTTTATCAAGTCAGACCTCATGATTTGTCCACCGCTGGAAAAATCGATGTAGACCCACGCATTCAAGGTCTTCCTATTTCTGCACACTCCAAAGTGGATGAGCGTACCGGTGAATTTTTATTTTTTGCTTATGGCAAAGAGACACCCTATATGCACTATGGCGTAATGGATAGACATGGGTCATTGAAAACTTTTATGCCTGTACAACTACCAGGGCCTCGATTGCCACACGATATGGCCATTACGCCCAATTACAGCGTGGTACATGACTTGCCTTTGTTTTACGACATGGAAGCTTTTAAAGCAGGTCGCCACAAACTCAAGTTTTATCACGAGATGCCTTCTCGATTTGGCGTGATTCCGCGTCACGGAACGCCCGATCAAATCAGGTGGTTTGAAGCCAGCCCCACTTACATGTATCACGTCTCCAATTGTTGGGAAGAAGAGGATGGACACGGTGGTATTGAAATTGTGATGACGGGTACGCCATTTAGATTGCCTCGCGACTACAGAGGAAATATTGATGTGGATTGTTTTCCAAAAATGTTGGCCAATTTAGAACATGATTTCATGTTTTATGAGTGGCGATTCAATTTGCGCACTGGCAAAACCAAAGAGCGCGTCATTGATGACATCATCAACCAAGAGTTTCCTGTGATCAATTCTTGGATGCAAGGCTATAAGACTCGCTTTTCGTGGAATGTGTTGATGGGTAGAAGCAACCGCGCGGAAGACCCTCGCTTTTGTGGCATTGTTCGCTACGACTTAGAACGCGATAACTGCACCACCTATCACGGCGGTGTGCGCAAATGGTTCAGCGAAGCGCCTTTTGCGCCCAAAGACAATTGGAAGGAAGAAGATGACGGCTATTTGGTGGGTTTCATGTGGGATGACTTGAAGCAAGCTTCCTTTATCACCATCTTTGATGCCAAAAATGTGGCACAAGGACCCGTAGCAAGCATTCGAATGCCGCAAAGAGTACCCAATGGTTTTCATGCGACATGGGTCAGTGGTGAAAGACTCAAGCGTGGTTATTGATCACACCATTGAAAAACCATGGTCGTAGTTGCGCAGGAAAAAATTGATCGCTACACAAACCAAGGTTGGTGGGGACAACACACGCTTTGGGATTTGTTTGTCGATCATTGTCAACAAAGGCCGCAAGCCACTGCGGTTGTTGACGCTGCCAATCGCAGTGATTTTGCATATGAACATAAGCAAAGTCTGACTTGGTTATCTTTATCTCAGGCGGTCAACGCCTTGAGTTGGCATTTGTTACAACGCGGATTGAACCGAGATGATGTAGTCGTTGCGCAAATGCCCAACTGCGTTGAACAATTTGTGGTGTATTTGGCGTGTGCAAAGTTGGGCCTGATTGTTTCACCCGTACCGATTCAATTTCGTGAGAATGAACTCCATACCATCTTGAAAATCACACAAGCCAAAGCGGTTGTGACTTTTGCAAGTTTGAGACAAAAAGAAAGACAGCTTGATTCACAGGGGATGTGGTTGGCGCTGCAATCAGAACACACGCATTTAAAAAATATGATCGTTTGGGGAGATCAGCAAGACCAACACATTCAAATTAAAGACATGCTCAAAGGCGTTTCAGATCAACAACTGCAAGCGATTGATCTTGCTCACAAAAACGCCAACATCACAGCCAACGATGTGTTCACCATATGCTGGACATCAGGCACAGAAGCGCAGCCCAAAGGAGTTCCACGCAGTCACAACGAATGGTTGGTGGTAGCACCCTCCATCATTGAAGCGGGCAATCTCAAACCTTTCGCAAGATTACTCAATCCTTTTCCACTCATCAACATGGCTGGTTTTTCAACTGGTTTTGCGGCTTGGCTGGTGTTGGGTGGCACCGTGATTCAACACCAGCCTTTTCAATTGGATGTTTTCTTGCACCAACTGAGAACAGAACAAATTGATTACACGGTTTGTGCACCTGCGATTTTAAATACCCTGCTTCAAAATGAACATCTGCTTGAAGGTATTGATTTTCAGCGTTTGAGTCGAATCGGATCGGGATCAGCGCCCTTATCGGACTGGATGGTGCGAGGTTTTGAAGAAAAGTATGGCGTTCGCATTGTTAATTATTTTGGATCCAATGAGGGTGCAGCATTAACTGCAAGCGACATTGATGTGCCAGATCCTCAGTGGCGTGCGGCTTATTTTCCCCGCGCCGGTGTTGAAGGATTTGATTGGAAAATTTCAACAACGAAAAAAATAAAAACCCGCTTGGTGGACTTGCTAACCGAAGAAGAAATTGTAGAGTCTGGAAAAACAGGTGAGTTAAGGTTTGAAGGACCCACCATTTTTAGCGGCTATTTTGGCGCACCCGAAATGACTGCAACCGCTTTTGACGATCAAGGTTTTTACAAAACTGGGGATTTGTTTCAAATTGCTGGGCCTAAACATCAATACTACCAATTTGTGGGTCGATCTAAAGATTTAATCATTCGCGGCGGCATGAAGATATCGTCTGAGGAAGTGGAGAATTTATTGCTCGCTTGTCCTGGCGTGAAGGAGGCGGCGGTGGTGGCTGTACCCGATCAAATCATGGGTGAAAAAATTTGTGCCTGCATCGCCACCGATGACGAACAGAATGTCAGCCTAAAAAGTATCAACGATCATTTGAAAAATCAAAAACACATTGCGATTTTTAAATTACCAGAATATTTGATGTTTGTAACCACATTGCCACGCAATCCCGTTGGGAAAATTCTCAAACGTGATTTGCGCGAACAAGCACGATTGAAATTTATCTCATGAAACCATTGCTTTTACTCATTCCAGGCATGCTCAATGATCACCGTGTTTGGGCCGATGTGGCTGAACTTGTCAAACCATTTTCTGATACACGTGTTGCTCAAGTGCTTACCCAATCAAGTATTTCTGAGATGGCGCAAGATTCATGGCAATTGGTTATTGACGAACCTGCAAATCGAAAAATAGTGATTGTTGGATTTTCAATGGGTGGCTATGTCGCCTGTGAAATGCTCGCAAACCCCATGCGCAGAGTTAACGGCTGGGCACTCATCGATTCATCCATACAACTTGATTCGCCCGAGGCATCGGTAGCGCGTGAAAAAACAATCACGGTCATGCAATCGAATTTTCCAAAAATGGCACAAAACATTGCCAAATACGGTACGCATCCACAAAGCCATGGCAATCAAGCATTGATGCAGTCGATTCTTCAAATCTTGCTCGACGTGGGGGGGCCGACTGCCATTCGTCAGTTGCAAGCCATTGCACAGCGAAAAGATTACATTGATGCTTTAAAAGCTTTAAGCATTCCTCTTCACGTGATCTGCGGTGTCGAAGATAAAACAACACCCCCTGCACTCTCTGAATTTTCTGCACGAACACTGCCGCAAGCTGAATTATTTTGGATTGATGAAGCGGGGCACATGACGCCTCAAGAAAATCCAACTGCTGTGACTCATGCGCTCAAGCGCTTGGTGAGCAAAGTCATGAATCAACCCTGAAAGAAAAAAGTATGAATAAATTATTTTTAAAAATAAGCCAATGGAGTTTGTTGTGGATGATTGCGTTGCAAGCAACTTATGCACAAACCACGTTTCCTGATCGACCTGTTCGCATCATCGTGCCCTTTGCTGCTGGCAACACCTTGGACACTTCTTTGCGCATCGTTGCTGAGGAGTTTAAAAAAAATACAGGGCAACCTTTATTGATTGAAAACAAGCCAGGTGGCTCTGGCATTATTGCTGCGCAGGCTGTTGCTCAAGCCACGCCTGATGGCTACACCTTATTGCTGAGTAACACCAGCATGTTCACCATCAATCCACATACCTTTAGCAAACTACCCTACGATCCAGAAAAAAGTTTCAAGCACATCACCAATTTTTTAGGCTCCGCCATGGTGCTAGCCGTTCACACCAGTGTTCCTGCCAATGATGTGAAAGAGTTTGTTGCTTGGACCAAGGCCAATCCTGGCAAAGTGTCGTATGCATCTTTCACCGCGGGTAACTCGTCGCATTTTGCAGGGGTTATTTTGAATCAACGTGCTGGCATTGATATGACACATGTGCCATTCAATGGCACGCCACCTGCGGTACAAAACTTAGTGGGTGGTCAAGTTCATGCGGCATTTTTGCCTTTGTTGGCGGTCAAACCCCACCTTGAATCAGGAAAAGTAAAAGTATTGGCTGTGACGAGTCCACAACGCTCCAGTTTGATGCCAAACGTTGGCACATTTCGTGAGCAGGGCTTTCCAGATTTAGAAATTTATATATGGGCGGCAGTCAGTTCGCCAGCAGGCACACCTGATGCAATGGTGAATCGATTGAACGCGGAATTTGTCAAAGCTTTGAAAAGCTCAGATGTTCGTGACAAATGGCGTGCAATGGATTTTGAAACTCTACCCTCAACACCTGAAGAATTTTCACGATTCATGATGGCCGACTTCAAACGCTGGGGTGAAGCCGTTCGTATTTCTGGTTTTAAAGCGACTGAATAAATGAAAGCACCCTTCCCTTACCCATTGCGTCTGCCTGTTTTTGCAGCGCCCATGTTTTTAATTTCTGGCCCTGAGTTGGTGATTGCCGCATGTCGTTCGGGCATCATTGGTGCATTTCCTACGCCCAATGCGCGACCGATTGAAAAATTGGGTGAATGGATGCACGAAATCACAGAGGGTATTGCAAAAGCCAAAGATTTTGTTCATCAACCAGGGCCCTGGTGCGCCAATCTAGTCACGCATTCATCCAATACACGCTTACCCGAAGATTTGGCGTTGATTGCAAAATTCAAACCACCCATTGTGGTGACTGCATTAGGAAGTCCCAAGCCCGCCATCGAGGTGGTGCATGGTTATGGTGGGTTGGTGTTCGCCGATGTGATCACCATTGGCTTGGCTAAAAAGGCAGTGGCCGCAGGTGCCGATGGTTTGGCTTGCGTATCGGCAGGTGCAGGTGGTCATACAGGATTTTTATCGCCCTTTGCATTTGTCAGCGCGATTCGTGAATTTTTTGATGGCCATGTGATTGTGGGTGGCGGTATCAGCGATGGTTGGGGCGTAGCCGGTGCCATTGCTAGTGGTGCAGATTTTGTTTATATGGGTACGCGTTTTATTCCAACCACCGAGAGCATGGCGCCCGACGCTTACAAACAAATGGTGGTCAACAGCAGCATCGATGATTTGATAGTGAGTGCAGGCGTTACAGGTACACCTGCAAGCTGGTTGAAACAATCGCTCAAAGACAACGGATTAGATCCAGACAATATGCCCAGCGCACCGACGCGGCAATACGATAGCAGTCAATCATTTGAAAATAAAAAATGGGTGCAAGTATGGGCTGCAGGTCAAGGCTTGGGCAATATTCACTCGGTCGCACCCGTTGCCACTGTGGTTGATGAATTGGCTGCTCAATACCAACAAGCAACGCAACGCATGCGTGCATTACCTTACCCAACCTAAAGGAGAAAAAGATGACCGAACCTGTATTTGTGTTGGGCGGATATCAAACCGATTTTGCAAAAGCTTGGTCACGACAAGGTCAAGATATCTCGCACATGGTGCATGAAGCCAGTTGGTCGGCCATGCAAAACAGTCAGATCAATCCTGATCAGATTCAAAGCATTCATGTGGGTAACGCTTTTGCAGAACTACAACGACAACAAGCCCATTTAGGCGCCATGGTGGCGCAGGTCATACCTGAGCTCTGGGGCGTTCCTGCAATGCGCCACGAAGGCGCTTGTGCATCGTCATCGTTGGGCATTTTGTCTGCCATGGCAGAAATTGAAGCGGGTCGATACGATTGCATTTTGGTGTTGGGTGTTGAGGAATTTAAAAATCTCAGCGGCGATCAATCTTCCATCAATCAAAACGCGGCCGCTTGGCAAGGACATGAAGACATCGATTGCACTTTCATGTGGCCAGCTGCATTTGGTTTGTTGGCGCAAGAATACGGAAAACGATATGGATTGGATCGTCAATACCTCAATCGAATTGCACAAATCAATTATGGCAATGCAAAAAAAAATCCTTTGGCGCAAACGCGCAAATGGCAGTTTGATGAGTTGAGTTTCACAGATGATGACACGGCCAATCCGATGATTGAGCCAGGAACGAGGCGACAAGATTGCGGGCAAATCACCGATGGCGCTTGCGCGGTGATATTGGCCTCTGCCGCATTTGCAAAACAACATGCGCAACAAACGGGTCAACCCATTGAAAAAATGGCACGTATAGCAGGATGGGGGCATCGCAACGCTGGCCTCAAGCTCAAAGACAAATTGGTGCGCAGTGCCAATGATGCTTATGTGTTTCCACACGTGAGACAAACCATTGAAGATACTTGGCGTCGCGCCGGTGTCAGTGGTATTGACCAAATGAGTGGCATTGAAACACACGACTGTTTCACAACCACCGAATACATGGCGATCGATCATTTAGGTTTGACACCACCGGGTCAAAGTTGGCGCGCCATTGAAGAAGGTGTGATTGATTCTGATGGCTCATGCCCCATCAACCGAAGTGGTGGCTTGATTGGTTGCGGTCACCCCGTGGGAGCAACGGGCACGCGAATGGTGTGGGATGCTGCCAAGCAAGTGACACACACTGCGCAAGATTGCCAAATTGAAAATGCCAAACGCATACAAACACTCAATATCGGTGGATCGTGCGCCACTGTGGTGAGTTTTGTGGTTGAACACGGCGCTTGATACCTTAAAACATAGATGTCCCATTTGAATCATCTAGACCTCACGCGCGATGCTTTGTCATCGAGCACGCTCAACCAAGCACTCAAAATTTTAGGCGATCGTTGGACAACGCAAGTGATCTTGGGTGCATTCTTAGGGATTCAAAAGTTTGACGATTGGCAATCGAACTTGCAAATCCCGCGACACACGTTGGCGCAGCGCCTCAAACTGTTAACCCATTTAAATATTTTGCAAACGCGTTTGTATCAAGATAAACCTGTTCGGTCCTCTTATCACCTCACTCAAAAGGGTTTGGGTTTGTACGATTGCGTTTTGATGATTTGGAGTTGGGAGCAACGTTGGGGAAAAGACAGTTTGAATATCCCCAAACAATTACACCATCAAAATTGTGGCCAACAACTCAAGCCTCAATTGGTATGCACAGCATGCCAGCAACCATCGCATATTCGCGATCTCCATTTTGAATTGCATCCGAATCGCCAATTGATGCCAACGGTCACTGAGCAATACCGCACCACACGTATTTCGGTTGCAGATACGCCAGGCCAACAATTGGGCTTGCGTGTCGATCGCTGGAGTTTGCTGATCATTGCATCGGTCATGCTGGGATGTCATTACTTCGATCAAATGTCACACGCGTTAGGCATTGGTACGCGCGTGTTGTCCAATCGATTAGCTCAGATGATTGAGCGAGTTTTTTTAATCTGTGAAGTGGATTTGAACGATACGCGTCGACGCTTCTACAAACTCACGCCCAAAAGCAGAGATTTACTGGGTTATATGGTTTGCTTATCCACTTGGGCTAGTCGACATCACTTGCATCAATTCAGCTCGATCCAACCCAAACATACCGCTTGCGGTCACGCATTTGTTCCTCGCGTGATTTGCAATACGTGCTGCGAACCTTTGCAAGCATGGCGCGTGCAGTACCGTGAACATGAGTTGTCTGCGTCATGAGTGATTATTTGTTGGTATGGGCTCAATTGGCTATCAATGGCATTGCAGTAGGCGCCATCTATGCCATGGTCGCCATCGGTATTGTGTTGATTTACAAAGCCACTGAGGTTTTGAATTTTGCACATGGAGACTTGCTCACTGTGGGCGCATTCACCGCATGGGGATTGATCACGGTATTTGAATTTTCTTTTTTAACTGCAATGGTCTTGACCGTTGTACTGGTAGCCTTGCTGGCTTTTTCTTTGGACACTTGGATCATTCGACGCATTGCGGGCCAACTTCGGGCCTACTTCGCCTTCTTGAAGGTGTTGCCCATGTCGTGCTCGAGGCCCTTGGGGTCTTCGCGGAGCCGCCGGTTGATCGTCTCGGAGAATTCGTGGAAGT